>NZ_CP019511.1:3882500-4155514 GCF_002002925.1 Sphingomonas sp. LM7
CTGGAGGTCCGAACCGATTAACGTTGAAAAGTTACCGGATGAGTTGTGTTTAGGGGTGAAAGGCCAATCAAGCCGGGAAATAGCTGGTTCTCCGCGAAAACTATTGAGGTAGTGCCTCGCATGATTACCGTAGGGGGTAGAGCACTGGATGGGCTAGGGGGTCGCGAGATCTACCAAACCTAACCAAACTCCGAATACCTACGAGTACAGTGCGGGAGACAGACGGCGGGTGCTAAGGTCCGTCGTCAAAAGGGAAACAGCCCTGACCTACAGCTAAGGTCCCCAAGTCGTGTCTAAGTGGGAAAGCATGTGGGAATCCCAAAACAACCAGGAGGTTGGCTTAGAAGCAGCCATCCTTTAAAGAAAGCGTAACAGCTCACTGGTCTAAATAAGGGTTCCTGCGGCGAAGATGTAACGGGGCTCAAGACACGCACCGAAGCTTAGGGTGTGATCGTTTACGATCACGCGGTAGCGGAGCGTTCCGTAAGCCGTTGAAGCGATCTGGTAATGGGTCGTGGAGGTATCGGAAGTGCGAATGCAGACATGAGTAGCGATAAAGAGGGTGAGATGCCCTCTCGCCGAAAGACCAAGGGTTCCTGCGCAAGGCTAATCCGCGCAGGGTGAGCCGGCCCCTAAGACGAGCCCGAAGGGGGTAGTCGATGGGAACCACGTTAATATTCGTGGGCCTGGTGGTGTGTGACGGATCTCGTGTGTTGTACGATCTTATCGGATTGATCGTGCTTCGAAGAGGTCCCGGGAAATAGCCCCACCGTATAGACCGTACCCGAAACCGACACAGGTGGTCAGGTAGAGTATACCAAGGCGCTTGAGAGAAGTGTCCTGAAGGAACTCGGCAAATTGCCTCCGTACCTTCGGAAGAAGGAGGCCCTCACTGAGCGCAAGCTTTTTGAGGGGGCACAGGCCAGGGGGTAGCGACTGTTTAGCAAAAACACAGGGCTCTGCTAAGTCGGCTTCAAGACGACGTATAGGGTCTGACGCCTGCCCGGTGCCTGAAGGTTAAGTGGAGGGGTGCAAGCTCCGAAATGAAGCCCAGGTAAACGGCGGCCGTAACTATAACGGTCCTAAGGTAGCGAAATTCCTTGTCGGGTAAGTTCCGACCTGCACGAATGGCGTAACGACTTCCCCACTGTCTCCAGGACATGCTCAGCGAAATTGAATTCTCCGTGAAGATGCGGAGTACCCGCGGTTAGACGGAAAGACCCCGTGCACCTTTACTGCAGCTTCAGAGTGGCATTAGGAAGAAACTGTGTAGAATAGGTGGGAGGCTTTGAAGCATGGGCGCCAGCCCGTGTGGAGCCACAATGTGAAATACCACCCTGTTTGTTTCTGATGTCTAACCACGCACCGTTATCCGGTGCTGGGACCCTCTGTGGCGGGTAGTTTGACTGGGGCGGTCGCCTCCTAAAGAGTAACGGAGGCGCGCGAAGGTTGGCTCAGGCCGGTTGGAAACCGGCTGTTAGAGTGCAATGGCATAAGCCAGCCTGACTGCGAGACTGACAAGTCGAGCAGAGACGAAAGTCGGTCATAGTGATCCGGTGGTCCCTCGTGGAAGGGCCATCGCTCAACGGATAAAAGGTACGCCGGGGATAACAGGCTGATAACCCCCAAGAGCTCATATCGACGGGGTTGTTTGGCACCTCGATGTCGGCTCATCACATCCTGGGGCTGGAGCAGGTCCCAAGGGTTTGGCTGTTCGCCAATTAAAGTGGTACGTGAGCTGGGTTCAGAACGTCGCGAGACAGTTTGGTCCCTATCTGCCGTGGGCGTCGAAATTTGAGAGGAGTTGACCCTAGTACGAGAGGACCGGGTTGAACATACCTCTGGTGTACCTGTCGTCGTGCCAACGGCGCAGCAGGGTAGCTATGTATGGACGGGATAACCGCTGAAAGCATCTAAGCGGGAAGCCTCCCTCGAGATAAGATTTCTTAGGACGGTCGAAGACCACGACCTTGATAGATCGGATGTGGAAGTGCGGTAACGCATGGAGCTAACCGATACTAATTGTCCTATTCGCGCTTGAGAGTCTCACCATCAATGACAGCTCTGGATAACCTCCAGCGTTCGTCGCTTGATCGGATGATCATCTACAGCTCGCAATTACACCGGTGCACGGTATCGATTTGAACCCGAATTTGCGCTCAGGATGTCCTTGGACATCCCACACGGGCTCCATTGCCTGGTGGCTATGGCGTCTGTGAACCACCCGATCCCATCCCGAACTCGGCCGTGAAACCAGACTGCGCCGATGGTACTATCGCTCAAGCGATGGAAGAGTAGGTCGTCGCCAGGCATTGAAGCCCGTGTGCGCGCAAATCCAAATTCTCGAAAAACCCATTCACAACGTCAGATCGCACAAGCGCTCCGGCGCTCGACTGGCAAATCAATTGCCGCGGGATGGAGCAGCCCGGTAGCTCGTCAGGCTCATAACCTGAAGGTCGCAGGTTCAAATCCTGCTCCCGCAACCAAACACAAAAGCCCGCCTGGCTAACCCCTCGCGGGCTTTTCTGCGTCTAAAACGCAGCGCCCCAGGAATCGCGGGCGAAGTCGCACCTCCGTCGTCGGAGGCCGCGAAACTGTCCTGCTTTCGGACGCAAACCGATCCCCGTTCCCCTCCGGCGCAAAGGCAACGCGCAGATTATCCACAGATAATCGCACGAAATGTCCGAACCCGGCACAAGTCCATTGAGCGGCGCAACGTTGCTGTCATGATCGCCGCTTAGCCAAGCGCCAGTTCCAGAGTCTCCCGTATCGCGCTGCCTTCGTCGCGGGTGCCAGTCCGGCCCTCGTGATCGCTGACAAACAGAGGATCGATCATGGCCGTCAACGTGTTCATCAACGAATTCCACTATGACAATGCCGGCGCCGACACCGGCGAGTTCGTCGAGATCGCAGGCGCCGCTGGCACCGATCTCACGGGCTGGAAGATCGTTCTGTACAATGGCGCGAACGGGAACAGCTACGACACCGACGCGCTGAGCGGCACGATCCCGAACCAGCAGAACGGCTTCGGCACCGTCCGCATCACCTATCCGACCGACGGCATCCAGAACGGCGCCCCCGACGGCATCGCGCTGGTCGATCCGAACGGCGTCGTCGTCCAGTTCCTCAGCTATGAAGGCACGATGGTCGCCAATAACGGTCCGGCCGCGGGGATGACCAGCACCAGCATCGGCGTCAGCGAATCTGGCTCGGCCAGCGGCACCTCGGTCGGTCTTGTCGGGAGCGGTACCACGGCGGCGGATTTCAGCTGGGCGCTGATCCCCGACGACACGCCCGGTGGCGTCAATGCCGGTCAGGCCTTTGGCGGCGTAGCACCGCCCCAGCCGGGCACGCTCGCCATCGCCGACGCGACCATTGTGGAAGGCAATAGCGGCGCGCACGATATCGTCTTTACGGTCACGCGTGCCGATGGCAGCGCCGGCGCGGTCTCGGCGGCCTGGACGGTCAATTTCGGCAGCGCCGATGCAGGCGATTTCGCCGCCTTCACTGCCACCGGGACGGTGAGCTTCGCCGACGGCGCGACCGGTGCGGAAATCCGCCTGCCGGTGCAGGGCGACACCGCCTTCGAAGGCGATGAGAGCTTCACCGTGACGCTGAGCAACCCGCAGGGCGGCGTAGCGCTGGGCGATGCGAGCGCGACCGGCACGATCACCAATGACGATGCCGCGCCGCCCGCGCCCGTTGCCAATGTCTTCATCAACGAGATCCACTACGACAATGCCGGCACCGATGCCGGCGAAGCGATCGAGATCGCCGGTGTCGCGGGCACCGATCTCAGCGGCTACAAGCTGGTCCTCTACAACGGCAGCAACACCCCGGATTCCGCACCCACTTATGGCAGCGCGACCAATCTGTCGGGCGTAATCGACGACGAGGGCACTGGCTTCGGCACCGTGTCGTTCAGCTATCCGCGCGACGGTCTGCAGAACGGTGTCTCGGACGGCGTCGCGCTGATTGCGCCCGACGGCAGCGTGGTCCAACTGATTTCGTGGGAAGGCGTCTTCACGGCAGCCGCCGGCACCGCTGCCGGCGGACTGACCAGCACCGATATCGGGGTTGCCGAGGATTCGGCCTCGCCACTGGGCTTCTCGCTCCAGCTCAAGGGCAGCGGCTCGAGCGCTGCAGATTTCAGCTGGGCGCCTGCTTCGGACGACAGCTTCGGCACGCTCAACGAAGGCCAGACCTTCCTGCCGACCACCGGCACCAGCTATATCCGCATGGGCGATGCCAAGGTTGTCGAGGGCGACAGCGGCACGTCCAACCTCGTCTTCACCGTCAACCGCGCCGGCGGCAGCGCGCTCGCCGCCTCCGTCCAATACAGCATCAATCTCGACGGCACCGCGACGGCGGATGACCTCGCGCCCGGCGCGGTCCTCGCCGGCACGATCAGCTTCGCCCCCGGCGAATTCTCCAAGCAGATCATCGTGCCAGTGAAGGGCGACACGGTGGGCGAGCCCAACGAAACGCTGTCGGTCACGCTCGGCGCGACCACCGGCGACGTCGTCATCAACGATGGCGCCGCGACCGGCACGATCACCAATGACGATCCCATTGCGCTGACGATCGGCCAGATCCAGGGCGCGGGCCATGTCTCGGCCTATGTCAACCAGACGGTGGTCACCACCGGCATCGTCACTGCAGTCGATACCAATGGTTTCTACCTCCAGTCGGCAGTCGGTGACGGTGACGCGCGCACTTCCGACGCAGTGTTCGTCTTTACCAATACCGCCCCCGGCGTGCTGGTGGGCGACGGCATCTCGGTACGCGGCTCGGTCGCCGAATTTGCCGGCAGCACCGCCAGCCTCAGCCTCACCGAGATCGTTTCGCCGACAGTTACTGTCGAGAGCCATGGCAACGCGCTCCCCGCTGCGATCCTGATCGGCTCGGGCGGTCTGCTGCCCCCGGCCGAGGCGATCGATAATGACGGCCTCACCAGCTATGATCCCGCCACCGACGGCATCGACTTCTGGGAATCGCTGGAGGGCATGCGCGTCACGATCGACGCCCCGCAAGTGGTGTCGAACACCAGCGAGTTCGGCGAGACCGACGTGGTCGCCTCGCGTGGCGAAGGCGCGACCGGGGTCAATGATCGCGGTGGCATCACGATCTCGCCGGGCAGCCAGGGCGTGCCCGACTATAATCCCGAGAAGATCCAGATCGACGACGACAGCGGTATCTTCGCCGGCTTCACTCCGGGCTATACGATCGGCGACCAGCTGAGCAGCGTCACCGGCGTGGTCAATTATGCTTTCGACAATTACGAAGTGATCGTCACTGAGGCTGTGACCGTCACCAAGGACGAGACGCTGGTGCGCGAGGAGACCGCGCTGCGCGGCGACGCCAACAACCTGTCGATCGCGACCTACAACCTCGAAAATCTCGACAGCTCGGACAACAAGTTCGACGTACTGGCCAACGACATAGTCTACCATCTCGGCGCGCCCGACATCATCGCCGCGCAGGAAATCCAAGACGCCGACGGCGCCGGTTCGGGCTCGAACCTGTCGGGCACCGTTACTGCGCAGGGCTTGATCGACGCGATCTACGCCACGTCGGGCAAGCGCTATGCCTATGTCGAGATCGCGCCGACAACTGCGGGATCGACCGGCGGCGAAGGCGGCGGCAACATTCGCAACGGCTATTTCTACAATATTGACCGCGTGTCCTATATCGAAGGCAGCGCTGCGCTGATCGACGGGGCAGCGTATAACGGCACGCGCAAGCCGCTGGTCGCGCAGTTCGCCTTTGCCGGGCAGACGATCACGGCGATCAACGTCCACTTCACGTCGCGCCTCGGTAGTGATCCGCTTTGGGGCGACAACCAGCCGGCGAACGACGCAGGCGATTCGGCCCGTACTGCGCAGGCGGCGGGGGTGAAGGCATGGGTGCAGGCGCATCTCGCCGACGATCCCTCGCTCAACATCGCGCTGCTCGGCGACTGGAACGGCTTCTATTTCGAGAATGCTCAGACCCAGCTCACCGATCCGAGCCAGGGCGGAGTGTTCACCAACCTCGCCACGCTCCTCCCCGAGGAGGAGCGCTACAGCTACATGTTCAACGGCAATGCCCAACTGATCGACAATATCCTGGTGACCGGCGGGCTGGTGACCGGCGCGCAATATGATGCGGTGCATCTCAACGCCGAGTTCAGCGGCAGCCGCGCCACCGATCACGATTCGCAGGTCGCGCTGCTCCGGCTCGGCGCCGCGCCGAAGGATGTCGTGCTTAGCAACGCCAGCGTCGCCGAGAACCTGTCCGCGGGCAGCGTGGTCGGCACGGTCTCGGCGACCGACACCGCCAACGACACGCTCAGCTATTCGCTGGTCGATAATGCCGGCGGCCTTTTCGTCATAAACGCGGCAACCGGCGTGATCACCACCACCGCGCCGCTCAACTTCGAAGCGATCGCATCGTATAATGTCGTCGCCAAGGTTACCGACAGCGGCGGACTCAGCGTCCAGCAGGGCTTCGTCATCAAGGTGACCGACGTCAACGAAGCCCCGGTCGCGACTGCGAATTCGGTCGCAGTCAATGAGGACGCGACCACTGCGAACCTGTGGACAACGCTGCTCGCCAACGACAGCGATCCCGATGCCGGTCAGACCCAGACGCTGAAGATCACCGCAGTCGACACCAGCGGTACGCTGGGAAGCGTGGTGTTCGATGCCACCACCAAGACGCTGAAATACGTCGCCGACAATGACGCGTTCGACGCGCTGGCGCCGGGCGCCAAGCAAGTCGATATCTTCACCTACACCGTCACCGACGCCAACGGCCTGACGAGCACCGCGACGGTCAGCGTTACGGTCACCGGCATCGCCGATGGCGTGACGCGTAACGGCACCTACAATAGCGAGACGATCAACGGCACTGCGGGCGAGGATCGCCTGTGGGGCGGCGGGCTCGGCAACGATACGCTGAACGGCCTGGGCGGCCATGACTGGCTGTCGGGTGGTCTCGGCAACGACAGGATCGACGGCGGCGACGGCAACGACGTGCTGTTCGGGAATCTCGGCGATGACACGCTGATGGGCGGCAACGGCAAGGACGGGCTGTTCGGCAGCTATGGCTATGACAAGCTGTGGGGTGGGGCGGGCGCCGACACCTTCCACTTCGGCGCGACCTTCGGCGACGACACGGTCTACGACTTCGACACCGCCGAAGACCGGATCATCCTCGACGACGGCATCGCCGTGACGCGCACGCGGGTGCAGGACGTCAACGGCGACGGGCTCAACGATCTGGTCCTCACGTTCAGCGTCGGCAGCGCCACGCTGCTCGGGGTCGGCAACGCCAGCCAGGTCAAATATGCCGCGCCGGATTATTATTCGGCGCACCAGCCGGGCCTGGACGGAAGCCTCGAAGGGGTCATCGATGCGTCGAGCTTCGCCGTGAGCGCGGGCCGGGCATTCAACGAGCCGTTGCTGGCCCACGGATTCTGACCATTTGCCTAAGCTGAAGATCAGTATCAAAGTCGTACCCCGTGACCGTACCGGTCGCGGGGTATTGCTTGTCATGGGCCAATTTGATGCGCGTTGAACGTCCTCTCGGTGCGCTGCGCGCCGCGCTTGCGCTGTGCCGGCGCCATTTCGTGTCCGCTGCAGCATTCAGCGCCCTGATCAACCTGCTCTACATCGTCCCTACTTTGTACATGCTGCAAGTCTATGACCGGGTCGTGCCGACGCACGGCGTGCAGACGCTCGCCTTCCTGACGATGGTGCTGCTGTTCGCACTGGCGACGCTGTCGCTGCTCGATCGCGTCCGCTCGCGGCTGCTGGTGCGCGCCGGCGTCCAGCTCGATGCCACGCTCGCCCCGCTGATCCTCGACGCGACATTGGGACGGCCCGACTTGCCCATCGCGCGCCAGGCGCTGCGCGAGTTCGACGTGATGCGCGGCACGTTGACCGGGCCCGGCATCCTCGCGCTTTTCGATGCGCCCTGGGTGCCGCTCTACATCCTGGTCTGCTTCATGGTGCATCCCTGGATCGGCGCGCTAGCGATCGCCGGCTGCGTGATCCTACCGCTGATCGCCTGGGCCAATGAACGCGCAACGCGCAGCCGGCTCGATCGCGCTCAGATGATCGCCAGCGCGTCCTATGCCAATCAGGACGCGCTGCTTTCGTCGAGCGACAGTATCCGCGCGCTCGGTATGCGCCGCGCGATGGTCGCGCGTCAGTTGCGTCAGCGCGAGGCGATGCTCGCCGCGCAGACCGAGGCGAGCTTCGCCGCGGGCAGCTATCTCACCGCCACCAAATTCACCCGGCTTGCGCTTCAGTCGCTCGCGCTGGGGCTCGGCGCGTTGCTGGCCGTCGATAACCTCATTTCGGGTGGCGCAATCTTCGCGGCGTCCTTCCTGATCGCGCGCGCGCTCGCGCCGATCGAGCAGCTGATCGGCACCTGGAAGACGATTGTGCAGGCGCAGCAGAGCTACGCCAGCCTCAACACGCTGCTCGAAGGCAGCGTTGCCCAGCCTGAGCCGACTCGCCTGCCGCCGCCGCAGGGCGCAATCGTGCTGGAAGGCGTGACCGTGCTCAACGATGCGCGCGACGGCGCGATCCTCAGTGCGGTATCGCTGCGTATCGAACCCGGCGAAGTTGTGGCGATCGTCGGCCCCAGCGGGGCCGGGAAATCGACGCTTGCGCGCACCATCGCCGGGGCGCTGCCGCCCGATCGCGGCACGATCCGCCTCGACGGCGCCGACACGCGTGATTGGGATCCCGAGCAGCTTGCCCGCCATATCGGCTATCTGCCGCAGGATTCGGCGCTGTTCGCCGGAACGGTTGCGGAGAATATCGCGCGCTTCGCCGGCGAACTGGGCGAGGATCGCGCCACCGTCGATACCGCCGTCGTCGCCGCCGCGGGGAAGGTCGGCGCCGATCCGCTGATCCGGCGCCTGCCGAGCGGCTATGACCATGTGCTCAAGCTTGGCGGACGTGGCGTCTCGGCCGGGCAGGCGCAGCGCATCGCGCTCGCTCGCGCAGTCTATGGCGATCCGCGCATCTTGATACTTGACGAGCCCAACGCCCATCTCGACAGCGAAGGCGATGCCGCGCTGGCCGCCGCGCTGGCGGTGCTCAAGGAAGAGGGGCGCACCATCCTGATCGTCTCGCACAAGCTCGGCATACTGCCGGTGGTCGACAAGATGCTGGTGCTGCGCGATGGCCGCGCGGAAATCTACGGCCCTCGCGACGAAGTACTTCCCAAGATCGCACCGCCCAATTTGCGGCGCGTCCCGTCCCCCACCGCGAAGGCAAGCGGATGAACGCACCGATCCTCCTTCAGCCGACGGGTGTGGCGCTCGCAGCAGAGCCCGCAGGCGCCGATCCGCGCCACGACATCCGCACCGGCATGATCATTGCCGCCTTGTTCTTCGTCGTGTTCCTCGGCTGGGCAATGTTCGCGCGGCTCGATGCCGCCGCCTATGCGCCTGGGACGCTGGTCGTTTCGGGGCAGCGCCAGTCGGTCCAGCACCGCGATGGTGGCGTGGTGGGCAAGATCTATGTCCGCGAAGGCGAGCGCGTCGAGCGCGGGCAACTGGTGATGCAGCTCGCCGCGGCCGAGGTCCAGGCACAGGAGCGCGCGCTCGCCTCGCAGGCCATCCGGCTACTCACCCAGCGCGCGCGGCTCGAGGCCGAGCAGCTCGGCCGCAGCCAGATCGCTCAGCCGCGCGAGTTCGTGTCGCTCTCGCCCGAGGATCGCGCCGAGGCCGACAGCGCGATGCGCGCGCAGCAGGCCGAACTCCAGGCGCGCACTGCAGTGCTCTCCGCGCAGCGCGGTGCACTCGGCCAGCGTGTCGCCCAGTCGGGTGAACAAGGCCGCGGCTATGGCGAGCAGACGGCGTCCGCTGCGGAGCAGCTTCGGTTGATTGAGGATCAGATTACGGCACTGCGTCCTGTTGCCGAGAAGGGATTCGTCTCGCAGACGCGGATGCGCGAGCTTGAACGTGCCCGCGCAGAGCTCAAGGGCCAGCGCGGCCAGTATAGTGCCAGCGTCGCCCAGACCCGCGGCGCCGCGCGCGAAAGCGAGATCCAGGTGCTCGAAGCCGAACGCAGCTTCCGCGAGCGCACCGTCGCCGACCTGCGCGATGTCGAGACCCGGCTGGGCGACGTCCTGCCGCGATGGACCGCGGCGCGCGACCAGCTGGAACGCACCGCGATCCGCGCATCGGCCACCGGCGCGGTGGTCGGGCTGTCGGTGTTCACTCCCGGCGGCGTGGTAGCGCCGGGGCAGAAGCTGATGGACATCGTCCCCGAACAGACTCCGCTGCTGATCCAGGCCCGCATAGCGCCCGAGGATGCCGACGATCTTGCGGTCGGTCAGCGCACCCTGGTCAAATTCTCCGGTCTGCATGAGCGCAGCCTGCCCGATCTGGAGGGCAGGCTCACCCGCCTGTCCGCGGACAGCTTCACCGACGAGAAGAGCGGGATGAGCTATTTCACCGGCGAGATCACCGTGCCGCGCGATCAGCTGCGGCTGATCCAGGACGTCCGCGGAAACGACTTCGCACTACGCGCCGGAATGCCGGTTCAGGTCCTGATCCCGCTGCGCAAGCGCACGGCGCTGGAATATGCACTGGAGCCGCTGCTCGGCAGCTTCTGGTCCTCGTTCCGCGAGCATTGAGCCCAGCGTAGAGCTCAGTCGATCGGCCGCAGCCGCCCGATCAGCGCGCGCCCGGTCCGCACTTCGCGCGCAACGACGCCGGCGGTGAACCGCTCGATCACGCTGCGGGTGCGCCGCAACGGCGCCGAGGCGTCGCTGCGCGAGCCGGCGATCACGCCGCTGCCCCAGCCGTCCGCCAGCGCACGGACGCGCGACGCCAGCAGCGAGCGCTTGTCCTCACGCCCCAGCACGATCGACGGGAAGGGCAGGCGGGTGCGCGGCGAGGCGAAGGTGTCGAGCAGGCTCTCGACGCTCTCGCCCTCTTCCTCGATCGGATCGAAGAACAGCGCACCGGCGACTCGCGAGACATAAGGCGCCGGCGACAGCCGTGCCCACCACGCCGTCGCGAAGCAGCTTGCGCCTTCCGCGACCAGCAACACCGCACCTTCGGCCCGCGTCACCGCTTCGTCCAGCCGGACGCCGAGCAGGTTGCGCTCGGCAATCGTACCCGCGCGATAGGGGATGTGCGCCTGTGCCGGCCCGGCGAACAGATCGCGCCACGGTGCCGACGCAGCCGCCGAGATTTCAACGAGCGTGAGATTCGCGGGAAGAGCCAGCGCAGACGCCATGGATCCACTCCTTCAGCCAACGCACCAATCTATACCGCTGCGGATTTCCCCGCCAGCGGATTCTCCATCAACGCAGTGGGGATTCGGCCTGAAACGCGCTCATGCCACCGCCGTCACGCAAGCGTGTGAGTCAGGCTGATCTCGGCCTTGAGCAGCTTGGATACCGGACAGTTTGCCTTGGCGCCCGCGGCCAGCGCCTCGAACTGCTCCGGCGAGATGCCGGGCACTTCCGCCTTGAGCGTCAGGTCCGAATGGGTGATCGTGAAACCGTCGCCGTCCTGCTCGAGCTTGACCGCCGCGGTGGTCTCCAGGCTGCCTTCGCTGAACCCGGCCTTGGCGAGCGCAAAGCTCAGCGCCATGGTGAAGCAGCCGGCATGCGCCGCCGCGATCAGTTCCTCGGGATTGGTGCCCTTCTCGTCGCCGAAGCGGGTGTTGAAGCTGTAGGGCGTCGCATCGAGCACGCCCGACGGGCTGTCGAGCCGGCCCTTGCCGTCCTTGCCGAAACCTTCGTAGCGCGCAGTCGCAGTGCGAGTCGTCATGATTCCCCCTGGTGGATAGGACGCGGCGACAGCATGCCGCCGCGTCGTCTCAAGTCAACGGCAGCGAACGTCGTCGTTCGATCCGCGATCCACTGCGCGTCCCGCCACTGCGCCTGCCGCGGCGCCGAGCACCGTGCCCAGCGTCTCCGAACCGCCCGGTGCAATGAGGTTGCCCAGGATGCCGCCGGCGACGCCGCCGACGATCAGACCGGTCGTCCCGTCCGAACGGCGGCAATAATAGCGCCCGTCCTGGCCGCGATAGACGCGTTCGTCACGCGACACGCGGCGTTCGCGATAGCGGCGGTCGTCGCGGTAATAGCGGTCGGCGTTATAGCCGCCGTACGACGGGTCGGGCCGGTTCCAGTCATAGTTGCGATAGCCGTCGCTGCTCGCCGAGCGAGGCCCATAGCCGGTATCGGTACAGCCGGCGACCGCGGTGGCGGCCAGCAATCCCAACAGGATGGCGCGCATGTCTGTTCTCCCGTGAATGTGGTGATGGCAGGGGAATGCGTGGCGCAGCGGAAAGTTGCGCCCGCAGCCCAACTCAGGACGGCGTGGCGTCGAGCCGCTCGTTCTCGCGCGCCTGGCCCTTGACCAAAGTCGGTGCCGACGCACCGGCCAGCGCCGGGCGGAAGGCGTCGCGCTCGCCCGCGGGGATCGGCGCGGTGGGATCGGGGCGGAACGCCTCGGGTGCGCGGTCTTCCGGCGCGGGACGCGTATCCCCCAGCAGATCGGTCGGCACATGCTCGGCGCTGCCGCGGGCGTTCTTGCCCAGCTTGAGCACGGCGAAGGCGGCCGCAGCGACTGCGCCGACGATCGCGCCGATCGACAGCGTGCCCAACGCTACCGACTTGGTCTTGCTGCCCGTGGCGGCCGTCTGGGCAGCCGTGCGCCGGCGGGGACGTGCGGGGGTCTTGGTCTTGGTATTTGCCATCTGGTTTCTCCGGTTTGCCGCTTCAACGGGCGGGTCGGACCGGTGTTCCTCGGCTCAATCCTTCAGCGG
The DNA here is from genome assembly GCF_002002925.1 of Sphingomonas sp. LM7. Taxonomy (NCBI): domain Bacteria; kingdom Pseudomonadati; phylum Pseudomonadota; class Alphaproteobacteria; order Sphingomonadales; family Sphingomonadaceae; genus Sphingomonas; species Sphingomonas sp. LM7. The sequence goes on from NZ_CP019511.1 coordinate 3,895,292, forward strand.
ATCATGCCCCCAGTTCATCAGCGAATAGCGCCAGCGCGAGCCGGGGATCTTGTGTTCCTGATGCGGCCCCTGCGCGAGATGCCGGCGCACGAAGCCGGCGACCTTGCGCATATGGACATAGTCGCCGCCGTCCAGATCGGCCTTGTGCGTGCGCAGGATCTGCACGATCCGCCGGCCCGAGGCATGGCCGACGCTCTCGCCGCCGTCGCGCTTGAAGCCGACGGCGCGGCTCTCCTCGGTGTCGAGCCAAGCCTCTATCTCGGCCGGCGCCATGTTCACTGCTTCATGGAAGCGCGCATAGACCTGCGCATGGTCATCCTGTTTCGCCATTGCGGTCTCAAGTCCCGCAACGCGCGAAACGTTCCGCTTCAGCTTCCGTAGAGCGCGGCCTCGGCGGCGCGGCGCCGAGTCAATCCGGCCATGACGTTGCCCGCAGCCTTGTTCCAGCGCCCGAACTGGCCCTGCGCGCCGGTAAAGTCCCCGGCCTTGTGCATCTTGAGCAAGGTGCTGCTCGACAGATTGCCGATCCCGACATTGTAGGCGAAGCTGACCATCGCATCGAACTGGTGCTGACTGGTAGTCGCGCTGCCGATCACACCCGAGACCTTGGCAGCGAAGCTGGTGATGTCGGTTGTGAGGCGATCATCACATTGCTGCTGCGTCCAGACTACGCCTGGCTTCACGTCCGGGCCGGTCGTCCCCCAGCCGATCGTCCAGGGATCGCCGCCCGATCCGGGATCGGGATAGGCGGCAAAGCTGCCGTTTGCCTGCTGCTTCGCGCAGCCTTCGAATTCCTTGACCAGCGATAGGCATGCAGAACTTGGTGTCATCATATCCTCCCCCGAAAACCCATGCGGGATAGCATGAAGTAATTTCTGAAACACTGCGCAAGCATTCGCTATCTTCTTTGCATCCGCTTTGTATCCGGAGTGGTTGCAGCGTGGCGGGCAGGGCGGTTAAAGGCGCGCATGGCCAAGCAGCGCGCCGATCAGATGCTCGTCGATCGCGGGCTGGCCGAGAGCCGCACCCGCGCGCAGGCGCTGATCATGGCGGGTCTCGTCTTCGCGGGCGACCGCAAGGTCGACAAGCCGGGCCAGCAATTGGCCGAGGAGACCGTGCTCGACGTGCGCGGCCGCGATCATCCCTGGGTGTCGCGCGGCGGGATCAAGCTGTCGCACGCGCTCGACCATTTCGGTTGGGACGTTACCGGTGCCGTCGCGATCGACGTCGGCTCGTCGACCGGCGGCTTCACCGATGTGCTGCTCACCCGCGGCGCGGCGCGCGTCTATGCCGTGGACAGCGGCACCAACCAGCTCGCCTGGAAACTCCGCCAGGACCCGCGCGTGGTCGTTCTTGAACAGACCAGCGCGCGTATCCTTACCGACGCACATATCCCCGAGCCTATCGACATCATCGTCTGCGATGCGAGCTTCATCGGCCTGGCCAAGGTGCTCGAAACGCCGTTCCGTTTCGCCAGGCCCGCGGCGCGGCTGGCGGCACTGATCAAGCCGCAATTCGAGGCGGGGCGCGGCGAAGTCGGCAAAGGCGGCGTGGTCCGCGACCCGGAAGTGCACGACCGCGTCTGCCGCGAAGTCGCCGACTGGGTCGCCGCGCAGGGCTGGCAGGTGCTCGGCATCACCCGGAGCCCGATCACCGGGCCGGAGGGCAATGTCGAATTCCTGATCGGTGCCGAGCGGGGCTCCTAATCCGGAATTGCGGCTGGCGATCGGGTTGCGGTCGCCCTCCATTTGTGACCGCCACTCAAGGGCGGAATGACGAAAGCGTATCGATAGCCGTGTTTGGTTCAGCGAAGTGGACACGGGTCCGGTGCATGGCTTCAGCGACAGCATCCATCCCGCAATCCTCCGCTTCCGGACGATCCGTTTCGCTACAGTCCGCCGTGCCGCAACAATGCATCGCATCTTTGCGGCTGCGCAGACTTTGGATTAGGGGATCGTTCCGGGGACGGTGTGTGTTCACACGCCGAAGAGGAGGAAACCGGGTTGAGAGAGATCGCGTCCAGGGGTCAGTTGCGGCTCGCGTATTTTCGTTGGGCCATGGTCACGGTCCCACTCATGCTGCTGCTGGGTTTCGCATCGGGAAGGCTTGCCCCGAGCGGCGACGAGAATCCGTGGTTCGTCCAGCTCGTGAAGCCCGAAATCATGCCGCCGGGCTGGGCGTTCGGCGTCGCCTGGACAATCCTCTATGCGATGATGGGCTTCGCGCTGGCATTGGTGATCAATGCGCGCGGATCGCGCGGGCGGGCGATCGCGCTGCTGATCTTCGTGGTCCAGCTGGCGATCAACCTCGCCTGGACTCCGGTGTTCTTCGGGCTCCATCAGGTCGATACCGCGCTGATGATGATCGGCGCGCTGGTCATCCTGGTGCTGCTGACGGTCTTGTTCTTCTGGCGCGTGCGGACGGTGGCGGGGATGCTGCTGCTGCCCTATCTCGCCTGGCTCTGCTTCGCCTTCGTGCTGCTGTATCAGATCGATGCGCTCAATCCGAACGCCGAGACCCTTGTACCTTCGCGGACGGTTGACCAAATTGAGATCCGCTGAAGTTCGTATTTAGGGAAGTTCGAGATGCAGACCGACAACCGCCTGTTCGACGATTTCGTCAAGTTCGTGAACGGCGCGGCAGGCACCGTCGCCGGCATGGCGCGCGAGACCGAAGCCTCGGCGCGCGAGCGCGCGCGCGAATGGATCGGCGGGCTCGACTTCGTCGCACGCGACGAGTTCGAAGCGGTGAAGGCGATGGCCGTGGCCTCACGTGACGAGAACGACGCGCTCAAGGCGCGCCTCGCCGCGCTCGAGGCCCAGCTCGGCGGGCCGGCTGCGGCCAGGCCCGCCAAGGCGCCCAAGCCGCCAAAGGCAGAGATTTGACCGCACCGGTTACCGACTGCTTGTCCACAGCTTTTCGACAGGGTTGCGAACCGCGCGCTTGTGCCCCCGGGACGCGATTGGCAGGATTCCCGCCAGCCAATCCCGGCGTGCGGAGGTAAGGATGTTGGACGAGGCCGAATTCGACCGCGACGACGCCGCGCCGATCGACATGCTCGAGAATTACTTCGCGGCGCATAGCTGGACCTTCGAGCGCGAGGACGACGAGATCGTCGCCAAGTTCAAGGGCAGCTGGACCGAATATGAGCTGCGCGCGATCTGGCGCGAGGACGATGGCGTCCTGCAGTTCCTGGCCTTCCCGGACATCCGCGTCTCGGAAGAGCGCCGCGCCGCGGTCTATGAGACAATCGGGCTGGTCAACGAACAGCTGTGGATCGGCCATTTCGAATTGTGGTCGGCAAGCGGCATCCTGCTCTTCCGCCACGCCGCCATGATCGACGGCGCGGGCGAGCCGACGCTGACGCTCAACCAGGCCGAATTGCTGGTCGAAAGCGCGATCGATGAATGCGAGCGCTTCTATCCGGTGTTCCAGTTCGTGCTGTGGGGCGGCAAGAGCCCGGCCGAGGCGATCGCCGCCGCGCTGATCGAGACTCAGGGCGAGGCATGAGCGGGGCATTGCGCCTCTGGCTGGTCGGTTGCGGCAACATGGCCGGGGCGATGCTCCGGCAATGGATCGCCAGCGGCGTGGTTGCGGCCGGGAATGTCTTCGTCGTCAATCGCCACGATCGCGAACTGCCCGAGGGCGTCCGGCAGGGACGGGCCTTTCCCGACGAGCCGGCGCCCGACTTCCTCCAGCTTGGCATGAAGCCGCAGCAGATCGGCGAGATTCCGCCGCTGCCGGCCGGCGACTATGCGCTGATCTCGATCCTCGCAGGGGCCGATGTCGCGACGCTCGAAGCGCGCTTTCCCGGCCATCCGGTGGTCCGTGCGATGCCCAACCTTCCCGTCGCGCTGGGCAAGGGTGTCGTCGCGCTCCACGGCACGCAGGTGCCCGGCATCGACGCGCTGATGGCGCCGCTGGGGCTGGTCGAGTGGATCGAAGACGAGACGCTTTTCGACAACGGCACCGTGCTTTCGGGGTGCGGGCCTGCCTTCGTCTATCGCTTTATCGACGCGCTTGCCGAAGCGGGCACGACGCTCGGCTTCTCGCCCGAACAGGCGCAGCGGCTCGCGGTCGCGACGGTGGAGGGCTCCGGCCTGCTCGCCGCACAGGCCGATGCGCCGCCCTCGGTCCTCGCCGATCGCGTGGCCAGCCCGGGCGGCTCGACGCGTCAGGGCATGAACGTGCTCGACAAGGACGATGCGCTCAAGGCCCTGCTGCGCGAGACGCTCGCCGCCTCGGCGAAACGCACTGCCGAGATGGCCGCCGAAGCGCGCAAGTAACTGCACCTCACGCAACTTTTTTATCGCCCCGCGTAACGAAAGATCGCGAAGCGCCAGAGAAAGGCGAAGTCAAGTTGTTCTAATCCAACAAGGAACGCGTGCCTGCGCGGTTTGTTATTTCCTCGACTCAACATCATGGAGGCGGAAATGGCGACGACCACGGCAACGCGCGGCAAGAACGGACGGTTCACGGGTTCGACTGCGAAGGGCGGCAGCAATTTCGGCATGGTCGCCGGCGCGGTTGCGGGCGGCGCTGCGCTCGGGATCCTCGCCATGTTCGGCCGCAAGGCTGCCGTGCAGGCGCCGACGGCCCTCGCCGGCAATTGGGACGAGGCTCTGGTCCTCGAGCACCAGGCGACGCTCAAGGTGTTCGACGCGATCGAGGCGACCGACGAGAATAATACTATCAAGCGCTCGATGCTGCTCTCGCATCTGAAGCACGCGCTGCTCAAGCACGCGGTCGAGGAAGAGAATGTGATCTATCCCGCGCTCCGCGAAATCGGCCAGCGCGAGGCCGCCGATGCCCTCACCAAGGAGCATGGCTATGTGAAGCAGTATCTCTACGAGCTGGAGAACACGCCCAACGCCTCGCCGCAATGGATCGCCAAGGTCCGCGAGTTCCGCGCGGAGATCGAGGAGCATATGCAGGAAGAGGAGATGCACCTCTTCCCGATGCTGCGCAGCCAGCTCTCCGACGAACGCAACAAGGCGCTGACGCTGACGATGAACAAGGAAGGCTTCAAGGTCGCCTGACCGGCAGAGGGAGGGGCAACCCTCCCTCGCGAACGCGAGTGCGGACTACCGCCCCGAAACGCTGTTCCGCTCGCTCTCCGGCATCAGCCCTTCGAGCACTGCCCAGAACCCGCCGACCGCACCCTGGCCTGCGCTCGAATAGGCAGTAGACATCTTTTCGCGCAACGCATCGAACAGCTCGGCTTCGAGCGCGGCGCCGGCGGGCGTCAGCCGCAACAGCCGCTGCCGCCGGTCGCGATCGCCGGTCCGCGTCTCGACCATGCCGCGGTCGGCCAGCTCCCCGAGCACGCGGCCCAGCGACTGTTTGGTGATCCCCAGGATCGCAAGCAATTCGCTCACCGTCAGGTCGGGCTGGCGCGCGATGAAATAGAGCGCGCGATGATGCGCCCGGCCCAGCCCCTGCTTGGCGAGCCCCGCGTCGATCGAGCGCGTGAGATTGGCGTAACCGAAATAGAGCAGCTCGATACCGCGGCGGATTTCGGGCTCGCGCAGGAACAGCGGCGAGGCAGGAATTGGGGCAGCCATGTTGACCATTCTAGCCTTGCGCCCTAGTCCTCCGCAAGCCGATCCGGTCGATGGCCGGCGACTCATTGGAAGGGTGCAATGCAAGACGCGACGATCCTGGATTTCGAGTTCGAAGCCCATACGAGCCCGGTCGCCGTGGCCGATCGTGCCGCGCTCCTCGCCAATCCCGGTTTCGGCAAGATCTTCACCGATCACATGGCGGTGATCCGCTATCACGCCGACAAGGGCTGGCACGATGCGCGCATCCAGCCGCGCGGCCCGATCCAGCTCGATCCCGCCTGTGCCGTGCTTCATTATGCGCAGGAGATTTTCGAAGGCCTCAAGGCCTATCGCATGCCCGATGGCGGCGCGACGCTGTTCCGCGCCGATGCCAATGCCCGCCGTTTCGCCGAGTCGGCACGGCGCATGGCGATGCCCCCGGTGCCCGAGGCGTTGTTCCTGTCCTCGATCCGCGAACTGGTCCGCGTCGACCGCGACTGGATCCCCGAAGGCGAGGGCGCGTCGCTCTATCTGCGCCCCTTCATGTTCGCCAGCGAGACCTTCCTGGGCGTTCGCCCCGCACAGGAATATCTCTACATGGTGATCGCGTCGCCGGCCGGCGCCTATTTCAAGGGCGGCGCGCCGTCGGTCACCTTGTGGGTCTCCGAACATTATACCCGCGCAGCGCCCGGCGGGACCGGTGCGGCCAAGTGTGGCGGCAATTATGCTGCCAGCCTTGTGGCCCAGGCCGAAGCGATCGGCCATGACTGCGACCAGGTCGTCTTCCTCGACGCCGCGGAGAATCGCTATGTCGAGGAACTGGGGGGCATGAACGTGTTCTTCGTGTTCGACGACGGATCGATCCAGACTCCGCCGCTCACCGGCACGATCCTTCCCGGGATCACGCGCGAATCGCTGCTTGCCCTGGCACGCGACGCCGGCATCACGGTTCGCGAAGAGCGCTACAGCCTCGACGAATGGAAGGCCGACGCCGCCACTGGCCGGCTACGCGAAGCCTTTGCCTGCGGCACCGCCGCGGTGGTCACCCCGATCGGCCGGGTGCAGGGCCACGGCTTCGATTTCTCGATCGGCAATGGCGGTCCGGGCCTGCTCACCGAGAAGCTCCGCCAGCAACTTGTATCGATTCAGCGCGGAACCGCATCCGATCCGCACGGCTGGGTTGAACGCGTCTTCTAAGGCCGTATAAGCCCGCTTCCCGTTGGGGCGTCGCCAAGTGGTAAGGCAGCGGCTTTTGATGCCGCCATTCGCAGGTTCGAATCCTGCCGCCCCAGCCAGACCTCGTTTCGAATTGCCGGCATTGCATCTTTTCGCGATGCAGCGTCTTCGATCAGCGCGCCGCCCGATCGGGATGCGAGAGCCCCACGGCATGCGATGCCCTAACCACAACCGGCGTCTTTCGCGCCCGCCGGGTCATGCAGGGCGGCGTTTGCTTCCAAGACGCGGAGGGCTCGGCCTGCGCCGACGCAGTGACCGGACGCTGCGCAGCGGGTAGCGGTGCGGACGCTCAGCTGGCCAAGGTCTTCGCCCAGCCCGGCTGCAGACTGTCACGAACCCAGTCGTCGAAGCGGAGCGCGGAGATGCGGGCGTCGGGGCCGGGCAGCAGCGATCGCTTGCCGAGCACGGCGCCGAAATAGCGGGCGTCGATGTCGGCGACGACGCGGCGTCCGTCTTCGTACGCCGTCGCAATCTTGCCTGCGATTTCGTCGAGACGAAACTGTTCCGGGCCGGCGATTTCGAGCGCGGCATTGAACGGATCGCTGAACACCGCGTCGGCCAGCATGTCGGCGACGTCGTCGCCGGCGATCGGCTGGACGAGGGCGGGCGATATCGGAATCTCGTGCGCGGTGCCGTCCTGGACCGCGGCGCTGATGAATTCGAAGAACTGCGTCGAGCGCAGGATGGTGAAGGGTGTCCCCGATGCCTCGATCAGCGTTTCCTGGATCTTCTTGGCGCGGAAATACGCGCTCGCAAGCAACCCGTCGACGCCGACGATGGATAGCGCGATATGGTGGCGGACCCCGGCTGCACGTGCCGCGGACAGCAGATTGTGGCCCGAAGTCTCGAAGAAGCGCAGCGCCGCCGGACCGTCGAGAGAGGGCGCATTCGAGACGTCCACGACCCTCCGCTTCCGCCAGCGCCTCCGCGAGCCCGACGCCGGTCACTGTGTCCACGCCGTGGCTGGGCGAGGCTTCGAAGACCCGGCAATCCTCCTGGCGCAGATTCCGGACCAGCTTCTCGCCGATCCGGCCGCTCCCGCCGATCACCACGATCTTCACGACAGGCCCTCCTCGGCGAGCGCCCGTCCTACGGTTTGGCGCTCGGAGACCCGCGCGAAATAGTCGAGCAGCACCGGCGGAATCCGCACCTCGAATGCCCTGGCCCAGCGCAGCATCGCGAACAGATAGGCGTCGGCCACCGTGAAGGCCGCGCCGAACAGATAGGGGTGGCGCATGGTGTCTGCGATCAGCGCAAGCCGCGCCGCGACGACGCTGGATGCTGCGGCCTTCTCCACCTCGGTGGCGTTGTGCCAAAGCGGCTTGAAGGCGATGTGCAGCTCGGTCGAGAGCCAGGACAGTATCTCGATCAGCCGCGTGCGGCCGAGCGGTCCATCGGGTGCGAGCCGCGGCTCGCGACCCGCGATCCAGTCGAGAACCGCGGTGTTTTCGGTCACGGTATCGCCGTCGTCGAAGACGAGCAGCGGTACATAGCCCTTGGGATTGATCACGGTGTAATCGTCGCCGTGTTCGGTCCGTTTGGTCCTGATGTCGACGCGTTCGAATTCGGCATCGAGTTCTGCCTCGTGCAGCGAGATGCGGACCGCGAGACTGCAGGCGCCCGGCGCATAATATAGCTTCATCATTTCACTCCTCTGCGCGGGGGATGCGGGACGCGCATGTTTGCCGGCGTCCCGCATCCCCACGAAGGTCAGGCTACCGCGGCGACCGATGCGTCGACCGGATGAACGGCGCGAAGGCCGATCTGCACGCGGTTCCAGAGGTTTATCGCGCCGATCAGCAGCGTGAGATGGGCGATCTCGTTTTCATCGAACTGGCTCTGAAGCAGCGCATAATCGGCGTCGGGCGCATGGGTCTTGGCGATCCGGGTCAGCGCTTCGGTCCAGTTGAGCGCGGCGCGTTCGCGATCGGTGAACAGCGGGGAATCGCGCCAGCCGTCGAGCAAATGGATGCGTATGTCGCTCTCGCCGTTCTTGAGCGCATCCTTGACGTGCATGTGGATGCAGAAGGCGCAGCCGTTGATCTGGGAGGCGCGCAGCCGGACCAGCTCCGCCAGGCTGTGTTCGAGCCCGCTCTGGTTGATGGCGGCCTCGACGGCGAGCATCGCCTTCGAACCTTCGGGCGCGACCTGGAAGATATTCATGCGGGGGGTCATTTCGTTTCTCCTTGAGTGGAACGGAAACGGGCGTCGGCGACTGCCCAGAAAGTCAGCGCCGCGCCGAGAAGCGCGGGGAAGGTGACGGCGGGGAAATCGCGCAGCAGTGCCGAGGTGCCACAGATGCCGACCGCGACTTCCCAGAAATGGAAAAGCGCATGACAGCCGAGCCAGAGCGTCGCGGCACCCCACAACACGATGCGGAACTCCCGCCGTATCGCGCCGGTCAGGAAGGCGGCGCCGAGGAACAGGAAGATGATGCCGATGTCGCGTATGAAGTGCTGGTTGAACGGTCCGGTGGTCGTCACGCCCGGCACGGCGAAATACCAGCCGGTAGGCGAGGCGAGCATGAAAATGCCGTTGGCCAGCGCGCCCAGGCCGAGAATGGCCGCGAGCGGGATGCAGATATTCCGGAGCATAATCGGGTCCTTCGGATATATGGTGGCGCGGTTCATTTCCGCGGCGGGGGCGGCGGCACGTTGGCGAGCCACCAGTCGAAGCGCGTGGTGCCGAGCCGCGCGTTCGGCCCGGGCATCAGCGCGGCATCGTCCAGCCGGATTCCGAAATACGGCGCCTCCGGATCCGCGATCACCTTGCGCGGGTCCTTGTCATAGGCGAGCACCCGCGCGACCAGCGCGTCGATGTGGAAGGCCTCGGGGCCCGCGACTTCGATCGTGCCGTGGGTAGGCTCGGCGAGCGCCGCATCGACCATCGCCGCCGCGACATCCTGTGCAGCCATCGGCTGGAAACGCGCGTTCGAAAGCCGGACGCTGTCGCCATCGGCTGCCGAGGCGGCAATGCCGCGAAGGAATTCGAAGAACTGCGTCGCATGAACCACACTGAACGGGATCCCCGATTCCCGGATCAACTTCTCCTGCGCGAGCTTGGCGCGGAAATAGCCGCTTTCCTGCAGCCGCTCAGTGCCGACCACCGAAAGCGCCAGGTGATGGCGGACGCCGGCGGCCTTCTCGGCCGCGGCGATGGTCCGCCCTGCGGTCTGAAAGAAGTCCAGCGCGGCTGCGCCGTCGAGGGAAGGCGAGTTGGAGACGTCTATCACCACCTCGGCGCCGTCGATCGCTTCGCCAAGGCCCTTGCCGGTAAGCGTATCGACGCCGGTGTTCGGCGCCGCCGAGAATACGTCATGGCCGTCACGGGCCAGCGATGCGACTATCTTCGAGCCGATCAGTCCGGTTCCGCCAATCACTGTGATCCGCATGTCTTCACCCTGTTTTGCAATGACGCCTTCCGGGGCGGTTACGGCTCCGGAACGCGAGCAAGATCGCGGATCGGGCCCGGCATCTCCATCGTGCCAAGGCATGTGCCGGCCTCGCCAAAGGTCAGGCGACCCTTACCTTTTGGGCAGGGTCTGGCATGCTCCGAAGCGCGCCGACCGGATTTGGTGGGGCGCATGCGATTGCCGTTCCCGTGGGTGAGGACGTCGATCTGCGGCCCGGCAAACCGCTTGAAATGTAGGATTTCGCCCGCGGGATCGACGCTCGGGGACGCTTGCCCTCGCTCTTTGACAGCGTCGATCCCGGCCGGAGCGCACACTCGCGTTGGCTGAAGCTTCGGGATTTCCGCATGGCCTCGCCGCCGCTGGACATGCGCGACAGTGTGACCCTGGTGTGACCTTTGGTTCGCAAAATGCGCAGCCTTGCGGCGCCACCAGCGCCGGTCTGGCCGCGTCCTGCGAATTCACGGCGCACCGCCACGGCCGTCCAGCGCCTGGTACAGCGCGCGCAGCAGCGCGTCGTCCGCCACGGGTTTGGTGAACCAGGCGGCGGCCCCGCCCAGCATCGCCTGGGTGCGGCTGGGTTCGTCGGTCGTGGAGGTGATGAATAGTATCGGCAGCGTGGCGCCACGGGCGCGCAGCCGGCGCTGCAGCTCGATCCCGTCGATCTCGGGCATCCTGACATCGGTGACGAGGCAATCGAAGCTATCGAGGGCGGTATCGGAGAGCAGCGCCGCCGCGCCGTCGAATGCCCGTGCCGACAGGCCTTCGACCTCGAGGAGGTCGCAAAGCGCCTCGCGCACGGCCTCGTCATCATCCACGATCGCGATCACGGGTACGGGCAAGCGGAGAGTCCTCGCTGACACGGCCGGCCTGGCCATACCCGGATGTCGCTGAATTCATGGAGGTTCGTAACCACACCATGGTCTAGGTCGCCCGTTCGCGGAGCGCGGCCGGAAGCGTGTTCCAGGCGTGGATGAGTTCGCCGATCGACGCCGCCTGCATCTTCTTCATGACGCTGCTGCGGTGAAGCTTGACTGTGACTTCGCTGATGCCAAGCGCGAAGGCGATCTGCTTGTTGAGCCGCCCCTGTGCCACCATCTGCAGCACCTGCCGCTCGCGCGCGGTCAGCGTGGCGTGGCGATCGGCCTGGCACTGCACGATCCGCGCTTCGGCGCGCTGGGCCAGGTCGCGCTCGATTCCGATCGTCACTGCGTCGAGCAGCGACTGGTCGCGGAACGGTTTGGTCAGGAAATCGACGGCGCCGGCCTTCATCGCCTGGACGGTCATCGGAATGTCGCCATGCCCGGTGATGAAGACGATCGGCCTGGCGTGTCCGCTCGCGGCGAGATGCTGCTGAAGATCGAGCCCGCTCCAGCCGGGCATGCGCACGTCGAGCACGAGGCAGCAGCACCGGTCGGGAAGCGCGGTCTCCATCAGCTCGCGGGGAGAGGCGAAGCCGACTGCCTCCAGCCCGACCGATTCCATCAACTCGGTGAGCGCGTCGCGAATGGCCGCATCGTCGTCGACGACCAGCACGAGGGGGCGTTCATGCGCGATCGACGCGGCGAAATGCGCGGCGATATCGGGCACCGGCCTTGGCGGGGCTTCACGGGTCAATAGCGATCCCTCGGTCATTGGTTCGGCCTCCGCGCGGCTTTAGTTGCGAGAGCACAGGGTCTCATGGTGCAAGCCGGCGCGGACTCCCGAACCGGGTTAGGATGGATGCCCCTCCTTGATCCGGGGCTCGAGCCGGATGACCCGGCGGCCGAACCGGTGCGCATCGACCGGCCAGCAAGGCGCCACGGGTGGCGCCGTCCGGATAGCGGGAGATCAGATTGGGCACAGGTCGGTCTCTAGCCGCACGGGCGGCTCCCGGCAGTCTCCTGACCGGGAATGTTCCGATCCCCCGTTCGGGGGTGGCGGCTTGGTGCTCGGCGTGCCCCGTGCGGAGGAGGCGATCATCGAACCCGAACGGGAACGGCGCACATGATCGCGTCGCTGGCGCTCCCGGCCGTTAGGCGCACGGGCCTTCGCCGACGGCATGCGTGACCCCCTACCTTCGTACAGATAGCCGACGCGCCGTCCACAGTGGCACATACACCGTAGCTTGGACGATGTGCCTCTCCCCAACAGGGCGCGTCGGGGCAGCTTGTGGAGCCGTGTCAATCGGACGTGGCAGGGATGACGAACGCAAGGGTTTTTCCGATTTCACCTTGCGGCTAACGAAATGGCAGTCGAGCGTCCAACCTGTCCGGCTCTGCGACACCTATGGAGGAAGACACGATGGACCGGCCAATCCGTATCCTACTGCAGACGACTATCCCTCCGATCGCCGACGACTGGAATATCGGGCGCTTTTCGAAGCTGCGCAGCTATCTGGCCGGGCTCGTGGACGCGGATGGAGCGGCGTTGTTCGACGTGACCGCGCGGGATCGCACCGCGCCGGGCGCGCCGGACCCGATCCTGTCGACGATCGACCGATCCGACTTCGACGAACTCTGGCTGTTCGCAGTCGATACAGGCGAAGGGCTGGACCCGGAGGATTGCGCCGCGATCAGCCGCTTCCGCGAAGGGGGTCGCGGCCTGCTGGTGACGCGCGATCATATGGACCTCGGCGCTCGGTATGTACGCTGGGTGGCGTCGGCAACGCGCACTTCTTCCACAGCAGGAATGCCGAGCCGGACGCGTCGCGCCGAGTCGCCGATGATCGCGAGACGCCGGATATCCTGTGGCCCAACTATCATTCGGGCGCGAACGGCGATTTCCAGGAGATCAAGGTCGTCGAACCCGCGCACCCGCTTCTCCAGGACCAGTCCGCGCCCGAAGGCCTGCTGCGCTATCTGCCCGCGCATCCGCATGAAGGCGCCGTCGGGGCGCCGGCAGGCGATTCCTCGGCCCGGACGATCGCGACGGGGACCAGCAAGGCGAGCGGCAAGCGCTTCAATCTCATCGTCGCGTTCGAGTCCTCCGCCGATGGCGGGCCGGCGGTGGCCCAATCCACCTTCCACCATTTCGCCGACTATAACTGGGATCCGGAGGCCGGCTGCCCGAGCTTTGTCAGCGAGGCGCCGGGCGACGGCCTCGCGCGTTCGCCCGAGGCACAGCGTTCGGTCCGGCGCTATATCCGCAATCTTGCTTTGTGGCTGGCGGGCCGGTCACCAGCCGAGGATCGGAACGCATATATCGACCGCGCGCTGGACGAGGCGCTCGACGAAAGCTTCCCGGCCAGCGATCCGCTTGCAATCGCCTAACTCGCTGAGCCAGGTGCAAAGCCGGTTCTTGCGCAAACGAAACGGCGTGGCCTCCGTAGTAATACATAATCAGGATTTGACGCCTAGCACTTCTCGCAGAGGGGTAGACTATGAAGACGGCCTGGCACGTCGGGATCAGTCATGTGCTTCGAGGCGACGCGACCCAGCGACGCCTCGAGATGCTGGCCGTTGCCGGATTGCTCCTGATCGTGATTGTCGCGGCAGCGGGCCTGGCGGTGGCGACCGGCACGCGCCTGGATGCCGTCGCCGGTATCGCGACACGGTTCATGGCGGCCTCGCTGTTCCTGGGCGTGCTGCTGTGCCTCACCACTCTCTACATGCAGCGTCGCAGGTCATCTGCCAGACGCTTCGACCGTACGGGCGTCATGGTCGTGCTGCTGGCCGCGCTTCTCGTCGGACTCACCATCCCGGTCTTCGGCATGTTCAAGCAACTGATCTTGCCCGCGCGCGGCTTCCCGCTCGATCCGGTGCTGCGTGCGATCGATCAGACGCTGTTCCTCGGCGCGGATCCGTGGCGTGTTTCGCATGCGCTGATGCCCTCGGTTGGAGTCACCCAGTTTCTCGACAAGCTCTACACGCTGTGGATGCCGATGATGTTCGTCTTTCCGATGCTGGCGATCGTCGCCGGTCGGACCGAGCCCGATCGCGTGCGGCTCGTCGGCTGCTGGCTGGCGGCCTGGATCCTGATCGGCGGTGTCGGCGCCTGGCTGCTCGGCTCGGCGGGGCCTTGCTATTATAATGCGCTGGTCGCGCCCGATGCCGGGTTCGCACTGTTCGATGCGCAACTCCAGCACCAAGCGCAGGCCGCCCGGGAAGGCGGCTGGCCGATCGCCGCGATCGAATTCCAGTCGATGCTGCTCGATGCCTATCGGAATGGCGGATACGCGCCGGCGGGCGGCATTTCCGCTGCCCCTTCGATGCATGTCGCGATGGCAGCGCTGTTCGCGATCGGCGGCTTTCGCATCAACCGCTGGCTGGGCGGCGGGCTGACGCTCTTCGCGGCGCTGATCTGGGTGGGGTCGGTCCACCTTGGCTGGCATTATGCGGTCGACGGACTGATCAGCATCGTGGCGATGCTGGCGATATGGTTCGCCTCCGATGTCGTCGTCGGCGCGCTGCTGGCGCCGCGCGTGGTGCAGTCAGCGGGCGCCGGAGAACTCGAAGATATAGAGGGTCGGGCCACCGCGTAGCCCTTCCGCCGGGGCAATGACCTGGCGCAGCATGCCGTCGCGGGTGAGCGCCGCATAACGCTGCCATTCCGGGGCATAGTCGGCGCCGGCATCGCGATATCGGTCGTAATGGCTCAGCACCGCATAGCGGGCGCGGCAGCCGGCGAGCCCGGCCAAATCGACATTGCCGAGATCGACGACCGGGCGTCCCGAGCGAAAAGTTTCCGCCTCGGCATAGCGGATATTGCGGGCGAGCAGCTTGCGCGCGTCGAGGCATCCGGCGCTGCCGAGCGGGAACAATAGTTTCCACGGGCCAGCGACGAGATCGATTGCGGCATGCTCGACCAGGATCGCGCTGTCGGGCGGGGCATGCGCACGGATCCAGGCGGAGGCAATCTGGCGGGTATCGTTTGCGCGCTCGGTCGCGCGGTGCTGCGCGGCCTGGAGCATCGGCACGATCAGCAGCAGTGCGACTAGCGGTTCGAGGATCGGCAGCGCGCGACCTGTGCGCCAGCGCAGGGCGTCGCTCAGGGCGTGCACCGCATAGCCCAGGGCGATCGCGGCGAAGGGCAGGAGCGGGATCAGCCAGCGCTCCCACCGTAGCGCCTGGAGGCAGATCAGCACCGCGAAGGCGGCCACGCCGGGCAGGACGGCGATGGCGGCGGTACGGTTGCGCCGCGCGATCAGGACGGTGCCGATCGCGGCCAGAGCGACCCCCGCCACGCCGAACGAAAAGTATAATGGATGGCCGACATACCAGGCAAGGTTGGCGATCAGCCCGCCTCCCGTGGCGCCGGGATGGATCGGCCGGGCTTCGCCGGCGAGGTCGTGGAGGACGGTGGGATAGTCGAATAATAGAAAGGGCGACGCCAGCACCAGCGCACCCAGCGCGGCCGCAGCAAATGCCAGCAGCTTGCGCGCGTCGCGGTGGCCCTGGGCGATGCGCCAGATGCCCGCGGCAATGGGGCTCAGCGCGATCGTCGCCGCCGGCCATTTGGTCGCGCAGCCAAGGCCGACGAACATGCCCGCCAGCAGATAGTCGCGCAGTCGGCCGTGCTCGACGATCGCGATCGCCGACGACAGGCACAGCAGCATGAAGACGCTGGCCTGGATGTCGGTGCGGATGACCTGCGAATAGTCGATATGCACGGCATTGACCGCGAGGAAGGCGGCGGCGAGCAGCCCCACGCGTGGACCGCCGATCCGCTTTCCCAATCGCCAGGTAAGGTCGACGCAGGCGACGCCGCAGGCCGCGATGCATAGCCGGACGGGCACGAACAGGATCGCCGGATCGGCATAGACTGCGCTGACGAACGCGTCGGCATCGGCATATTGCCCGGTCGCGACGCCGATCCCGCCAACGGCGAGGCTGACCAGCGCGATGCAATAGAGCGTGATCGTGCCGGGATGGCCGAACCAGCCGGGATTGAGGCTGTGGTTCTGCAGCATCTCGACTGCGGTCATCATGAACAGCGGCTCGTCGGGGTCGTTGAGCGCGGGCAGGCCAAAGCCGATCCCGCGGATCCGCAGCCCCGCGGCGACCAACAGGATCAGGAGCAACAGGCCATATTCGATCCAGGAATCGCGGTCCGGCTTACGGGCTGGGGGGGAGGGCTGCGTCATCGTGCTGAAGTGATGACGTGGAGTGACGATGCGAACCGTAATCCTGGCCGGCGGTCTGGGCACCCGGCTCGGCGAAGAGACGTCGGTGCGGCCGAAGCCGATGGTCGAGATCGGCGGCATGCCGATCCTGTGGCATATCATGAAGATCTATTCGTCGAGTGGTTTCAACGACTTCGTCGTGTGCCTTGGCTATAAGGGCTATGTGATCAAGGAGTTCTTCGCGAACTATTTCCTCCACGCCTCCGATGTGACGATCGACCTGCGCGGCGGCAACGGCATGGAAGTGCACCACGCCCGCAGCGAGCCGTGGCGGATCACGCTGGTGGACACCGGCGCGACGACGATGACCGGCGGGCGGCTGGCGGCGATCCGGCCCTATCTCGATCCCGACGAGCCCTTCTGCTTCACCTATGGCGACGGCGTCGCGGACATCGACGTCGGCGAGCTGGTGCGCTTCCACAAGGAGCATGGCCAGCGCGCGACGATCACGTCGGTGTCACCGCCGGGGCGTTTCGGCGCACTCGAATTCGATGACGGCAAGGTCGTCGATTTCAAGGAGAAACCTGCGGGCGATGGCGGCCAGATCAATGGCGGGTTCTTCGTCGCCGATCCCTCGGTGCTCGACCTAGTCGACGGGCCGGAGACGGTGTGGGAATCCGGCCCGCTCGAACGGCTCGCGCGCGGCGGCGAGTTGATGGGATACCGGCACCACGGCTTCTGGCAGCCGATGGATACGCTGCGCGACAAGATCTACCTCGACGAATTGTGGAAGGCCGGCAAGGCGCCGTGGAAGCGCTGGTGAACAGCTGGCGTGGCCGCCGTGTCCTCGTCACCGGCGATACCGGGTTCAAGGGCAGCTGGCTGAGCTTGTGGCTCCACGCACTCGGCGCCGAAGTCACCGGCTTCGCGCTGGCACCGCCGAGCGAACCGAGCCTGTTCGATGCGGCGCGGATCGGCGACCTGATAGCGCACCACGAAGGCGATGTCCGCGACCTGACCGCAGTGCGCGCGGTAGTCGAGGCGTCGCGGCCGGAGGTGATCTTCCATCTCGCAGCGCAACCGCTGGTGCGCCTGTCATACCGCGAGCCGGTCGAGACCTATGCCACGAACGTGATGGGTACGGTGCATCTGCTCGAGGCCGCGCGTCGTGCGCCCGACGTCAAGGCGATCGTCTGCGTCACCAGCGACAAATGCTACGAGAACCGCGAATGGGTTTGGCCCTATCGCGAGAACGATCCGATGGGCGGGCGCGACCCGTACAGCAGCAGCAAGGGCTGCGCCGAGCTGGTTGCGGCTGCGTATCGCAGCTCGTTCTTCGCCGATGGTCCGGCTCTCGCCACGGTGCGCGCCGGCAACGTCATCGGCGGCGGCGACTGGGCGGAGGACCGGCTGGTTCCAGACCTGATCCGTGCGTTCGAAGCGGGCGTCGCGCCGCTGATCCGGTCTCCCGATTCCGTGCGGCCTTGGCAGCATGTGCTCGAAGCGCTCGGCGGATATCTCCAGATCGCCGAGCGGTTGGTGGCCGGGGAACACCAGTTCGCCGACGCGTGGAATTTCGGACCTGCCGACGACGACACCCAGCCGGTCTCGTGGATCGTCGAGCGGATGCGTGCGGCGTGGGGCGATGCGCCGCGCCCGCATGCGGACCATAGCGCTCGGGTGCACGAGGCGGGACTGCTCCGGCTCGATTGCTCGAAGGCGCGGGCGGCGCTCGGATGGCGCCCCGCGCTGAACCTCGAACAGGCGCTCGACTGGATCGTCGCGTGGCACAAGGCGATCGGACGGGGCGAGGATGCGCGTGCCGTCACCCTCGCCCAGATCGCGGCCTATTCGGCGGCTTCGAGCCAGGGTTCGGTGCCGGTCGCGGCCTGAGCCGGGACGGTCGCCAGCGTCAGCATATTGCCCAACCGCAGGCCCAGCGAGACATCGGGTAGCAGCAGGCGGTTGGGCGTGAGGCCGATCATCCACAGCGCCTGGCGCGCGAGGAACGGCAGCGGGAAATAATTGCGGCTCCGCTCCACCCGCACGCCGGCATAGCCCGCGCGGCCGAGCAGTGCGGTGATCGTCGCGGGATTGTAGAGTTCCGGGTGCTGAAGGCAGAAGGGCGGCCAGCGCGTGCCCATCAGCGTGCGCAGCAGCGACTTCTCGTTATGGGTGACGATCAGCAGCGTGCCGCCAGGATGCAGCTTGGCGCGAATTTGCCTAAGCGTCGCCAGCGGATCGAGCAAGTGATCGAGAACATGCACCATCACTGCCAGACCGATCGACCGATCGGGGACTGGCGAAAGATCGTCCATGTCGGTGAGCAGGCTCGCCAGGCTGCCCTGGGCGGAGGCGCGCAGGGTATCGTGGATCGCGCGATTGGGCTCGAACAGCCAGAAATGGTCGAACGCGCCGCGCGTCGCCGCCTCGCGCACGATATGGCCGGTGTCGGGGCCGATCTCGAGATAGCCGCCGTCAAGTTTGCCTTGGACGGCGTCGAAATAGCCCTTCTGGGTCGCAGCGATCGCGTCGTTGGAGATCATCTCCATGTTCGGCGCCATGCTCGAATAGAGCTCGCCCAGCCGCGCGCCATCGAAGAAGGCGGGATTGTAGAGCAGGCCGCAGCCGATGCAGCGATGATAGGTGAAGAAGCGCTTCTCGCTGAACAGCCCCGACCAATAGGGGCGAAGCGCATCGACGGTCATCGTCTCGGCGCGGACCGGGCTGTGCACCTCCTCGGTGGTGTCGGTCGCGTTGCACGCCGGGCAGGCGCGGTAGAGAAATTCGGTCATGCGAGCCCGCCTGCGGACCGGAAAGTGACGCGGCTGTGCCAGAACCAGCTGCCGAGGATCAGCAATGCGGTGAAGCCGAGCTGCGCGACGATGGGCGGGACGCCGCCCAATTCGACGAGCAGCGGCAGCGCTGCCCAATTGGCGGCGTAGTTGAACAGATAGAAGCTTGAGAAGGTGCCGAACTCGCGCGCGACATTGCCACGGGTGCGGAACACGCCGAGCTTGTAGGTGGCAAAGGCGAAGCACAGGCTGATTGCCTGCGCGAGCCCCAGTGCGATCAGATAATGGGTGTGGAACGCTGGCACGCTCCACAGCAGCAGCGGATAGATCGCCAGCCCAAACGCCGTGTTGGCGGCGCCGGCGAGCAGGAATCGGACGGGGCGATGCGCGCGGATCATTCTTCCTCCAGCAGGGCGATACGCATATTTTCGCGCAGCACTTCGCGAGGGAGGAAGGGCGACAGGTCTTCGAGCGGCGGAGAGGTTATCCGGCCATCGGGGTGCGCCTTGGCGCCGAGCTTGGGGGCGAAGGCGACATGTTCGTCGACGAAGATCTCGCAGACTACGGGGCCATCGGCAGCGAGCGCTGCCTCGATCGCAACTCCGAGTTCCTCATGCGATTCCGCGCGGAAATAGGCGAAGCCGAACGCAGCGGCGACCTTTCCGAAATCGGGGAAGGTGACATTGCTCTTGGGCCCGCCGCCAACCTCCTCGCCGTTGAAGAAGTTGCGCTGGGTCTGGAAGATCGAGACATAGCCGCTGTTGTTAATCAGGAAGACCTTCACCGGCAGGCCATTGCCGGCGATGGTCTGCATTTCCTGCAGGTTCATCATGATGCTGCCGTCGCCAGCGATGGCGATGACGCGCTGCTTGCCGCCGGTCGCGGCGCACACGCCGATCGCCGCGGGCAGGTCGTAGCCCATCGTCGCGCAGCCCGAATTGGTCCAGAGGCGCTGGCCGCGCTTGATCTCGGCGACCTGGAAGCTGACCACGCAGGCGCTGCCGTTGCCGGTGACGATGACATCGTCCTCGTCGAGCCGATCGAACAGCGCTTCCATCGCGACATAGGGGTGCACGCTGGGGCCGTGGTTGCGATATTCGGGGAGTACCGCGGGGAAGTTCCAGACGCGCTCGCGCGACCATTCGAGCCATTCGGCGTGCGCGGCGGTGGGGCCTGCATAGGGCGCTTCGAGCAGCGCCGGGATCAGATCGGCGAGGTCGGCGACCACCGGCATGTCGGGCGTCACGGTCGGCTTGCGCAGCTCGACCGGATCGATGTCGACCCAGATCTTGTAGGCTTCGCGTGCGAAGGTCTTCCAGTTGTAGCTGACCTGGCGGATGTTGAGCCGGCTGCCGAGGACGAGCAGGAGATCGGCGCTCTGGGTGACCATGTTGCCGCCGCGATCGCCCACGGTGCCGGGGCGCCCGGCATAGAGCGGATGCGCGTTCCACAGCACGTCGTGCGCGTTCCAGCCGGTGACGACGGGGACGCCGAGCTTGTCGATCAGCGCGAGGAAATCGGCATGTGCCCCGCTCAGCCGCACGCCGCTGCCGGCGAAGACCACCGGGCGCTCGGCAGCGGCGAGCTTTTCGAGGATCGCGCGAGCGGTGGCGTCGAGGTCGGTGGCCTTCCACGGCTCGTCGAGCTCGGCGGGATCGAAGCCGGCGAGCTGGGCGGGGTCGATCTTGGCGGCCTGGACGTCGAGCGGGATGTCGAGCCAGACCGGGCCGGGGCGGCCCGAAGTGGCGAGGTACAGCGCCTTTTCGAGATGATAGCGAATGGTCAGCGGGTCGGTGACCATCGTCGCGTACTTCGTGATCGGGCGGACGATCGGCTCGATATCGAGTTCCTGGTCGCCGAACTGGCGCAGCGGCAGGCCGGTAGCGCGGACGGTGGTTTCGTTCTTCACCTGGCCCGAGATCACCAGCATGCCGATCGAGTCGACATAGGCGCCATAGACGCCGGTGATCGCATTGGTGCCGCCCGGGCCCGAGGTGACGTTGACCACCGCGAGCCGGTTGGTCAGCCGGTAATAGGCCTCGGCCGCCATCGAGAGCGCCTGCTCGTGATGGGTGAAGGTGGTGGCGAGCCTGGGATGCGTGCCGAGCGCGTGGTTGAGGTGCATCGCGCCGCCGCCGGTAAGCATGAAGACATGATCGATGCCGCGCGCGGCAAGGGTATCCGCCACCCAATGGGCGAGCTTTACTTGGGTCATGGTTTCCATCCGTTGGCGCGCGCGGTGCGCAGGATCGCGTCGTCGAGGCTGATCGTCGGCGCGACGCCGAGTTCGGCGCGGACGCGCGCAGTAGAGGGGACGTAGCGGCCGGCGTTCCAGCCGGGATCGGGACGCCCGAGGATCTCGACTCCGGGACCGCCGAGCAGCGATGCCGTGCGGCGGGCGAGGTCGGCGATCGACACCGCTTCCTCCGAGCCCATATTGACCACCGTGCCGGGCTTGCCGGCGATCAGCAGCGTCCACAGCCAGATCGTGAGATCGGCGGCGTAGAGATAGGAGCGCACCGCTTCGCCCGAACCGATGATGCGGATCGGCTTGCCCGCCATCGCATCGCGGATGAAATTGCCCGCGGCGAAATGGATGTCGAGCGAGAGCAGGGGCCCAAGCAGCGCGAAGATGCGGGCGTTGACCACATCGAGCCCGAATTGCTGCGCATAGATCGCGCAGAGCATCTCGGCGGCGCGCTTGCCTTCGCCATAGGCGGAGAGCGGATCGCAGGGATCGGGGCCGCCGCGCCAGTCCTCGGCGACATGCGTCACGTCCCACGGCTGCACGCCATAGACCGCGCCCGAGCTGAGGAAGACGAAGCGCGCCTTGTCGTCCTTGGCGACATTGAGCGCGCGGCGCGTGCCCTCGACGATCGTGTCGAACATGCGGCGCGGATCATTGGCGTTGAGCGCGGCGCTGGCATCGGTCGCGGCGTGGATAACGTGGGTGTAGTTGCCTGCGGGAGCGAGGAAGCTGGTGACGTCGCCGGCGACCAGCTCGAAGCGTGCGGCGAGGTGCGGCGCGCGGGCGGCGAAGGCATCGGGGTCGCGGCTGAGCAGGGTGACCTGGGCGTCGACGCCCGAGCGGGCCAGGGCTTCGAGCATCCAGCGTCCGATGAAGCCGGTGCCGCCGGTCATGAAGACGCGCGCGCCGGCTAGGCGCGGCCAGAGCGGGGCGAGCGCGGCGTTGATCGCCGCCATATCCGCTTCGAAGATCATGCGAACCCCAGCGTCGGGCGGTGGAGGCGGTGCGCGCGGACCACGCGGACCAGGCTGTCGAGCGCGAGTGCCCAGAGGATCAGCGCGACGAGGCCGGGGCGGACGAAATGGCCGATCGCCAGCCCGAAGTTCGGCGTCACCGGGCGGCCGCTCAGCCAGGAGTTGGTCGCGAGTTCGAGCACGGTCGACAGCGGCCAGTCGGCGACGAGGCAGAGCAGATAGGCGCAGACGATCGCCAGGATCGGGCCCACGCCCTTCCACGGCTCGAGCAGGACGAGGAAAAGCAGGAAGGTCTGGGTGTAGCCGCCGGGCGACTGGGTGACGAGATAGGCGGCGAGCAGCAGCATTGCGATCCGCGCGTGCGACAGCGCCCTGGGCTGGAGCCAGGCGCCGGCGAGCGCGAGCAGCGCGATGCACTGGCTGGCGCGAATGACGAGGGGGACGAGGAATTCGATGGTCTCGACGGTGCGCGAGGGGACGAACTGGAGCACCGGGATCTGCGAATTGCGGATCAGCAGGAACGGCGCGTAGCTGGTCGAATAATGGATCTCGTTCCACACCTGGCCGCTCTGGAAGACGACCCAGTTGGCGGTGTTGGCGGCCAGCTCCATCGGGGTCCCGGCGCCGACGATTGCCAGCGTGATCAGGTAGAGGAAGATCGTCGCGATCCCGGCGAGCTCGAGGCTGCGCCAATCGCGCTTGACGGCGTGGGCGAGCACCGGGAGCAGGAGATAGGGCTTGAAGTTGATCGTCGCCGCGGCACCAAGCCAGCGCCACGGGCCGCGCGTGACCAGCGGGCCGTGCGCGAGGATGAAGGCAGGCAGCGCGACGAGGATGAGGTTGCCGCGTTCCAGGGTGAACAGCAACGGCAGGCCGAGCCCGAACGCAATCGTGCGCATCGGCGCGGTGCGCGGATCGGCGCGGCGGAAGCTCAGCCAGACGAGGACGACGTCGAGGACGTAGAAGGCGGTGATCGTCGTGTTGCCGAGCCAGTCGCAATCGCGCGCGTGAAAGGGCGACTGGAGATAGCAGCCGGGCAGGCTGAACAGATCGAGGAAGACGAAGGAGAGCGGCGGATAGATGCTGCGCCACACGTCGTAGGCGCCGGGGCGGTTGGCCCAATACGCGGTGTTGAACCAGTCCATGAAGGTGTCGTTGGTGTCGAACACGAAGGGCTGGGGGAGATAGCCGGTCTTCTGGAAGGCGAGCGCGGTGGCGATCACGCTGGCGACGACGGCCAGTGCGAGGAGGAGTTCGATGAGCCGCGCGCCTCTCGAACTCCCCTCCCTGGAAGGGAGGGGCTGGGGGTGGGTTTGCGGCGGGCGGGGCTCGATGCCCCGGCCGGCGCCTTCTGCGGCGCGTTCTGAGTCTTTCGGGCGCGCAGACGCGCGCACCCACCCCCGGCCCCTCCCTTTCAGGGAGGGGAGTTTGATTGGGCGCTTCACGGCCGCCGGATGAGCGTGCGCGCGGCGGGGTGGCGGCGGTCGGGGGGGAAGTTGATCCGCTCGGCTTCGATCACCAGCGGCACGTTGCGGGTGCGCTCGGCGAGCATGCGGACCTGTTCGCCGATCAGGCCGAGGAAGAGCAGCAGCACCGCGAACATCGCGAAGCCGGTGGCGAAACCGAGCAGCGCCAGCGCCGGGCCGCCAAAGAAAGCCGCGACCGCCGTTGCCGCACCGAGCAGCAGCGCGATTCCGGCGACGAGGAAGGAGAGCAGGATCGGCATACGCAGCAGCGACTTGGCCGAGCCGGCGAGCCCCGACAGCGCGAACGAGAAGAGCGCTGCGGCGTCGTTCTTGCTGGTGCCTGCGGCGCGCTCGGGCCGGTCGAAGGGGAGGATGGCGAGGCGGAAGCCGCTTTCGACGAGCATGCCGCGGAAGAAGGGCTCGGGCTCGTTCCACGCGGCGAGTGTGTCGACTACTTCGCGGTCGAACAGGCCGAAGCCGGTCGCGCCGGGGATCACCGGGTAGTCGCCATAGCGGCGGAGAAAGGCGTAGCCGAGCCCGCGGGCAGCACTCAGCAGCGGCGAGGTGCGCTCTGAACGCCGCTGGCCGAGCACCACCTGTGCGCCCGCGCGCCATTGCGCAACGAACGCGCCGATCATCGCCGGCGGGTCCTGAAAGTCGGCGCACATGCCGATCACCGCCGCCCCCTCGGCCTGGTAGATGCCATAGGTCGGCGAGCGCATCTGGCCGTAGTTGCGGTTGTTGAAGATCGCGCGGATGCGCGGATCCTCGGCGCAGAGCGCGCGCATCAGATCGCGCGTCGCGTCGGTCGAGTTGTTGTCGATCAGCAGGATCTCGTGCGAGCGGACATGCTGCGCTGCTTCTGCGGTGACCGCGGCGCAGATCGCGCGGACATTCTCCTGTTCGTTGAAACAGGGAATGACGATCGAGAGCTCCGGGGACAGCTCTGGTTTCATGGCGCGCTCTTGCGCAAGCGCAGGTCGATGCCGGTCGCCGGCGCGTAGATTTCGGTGAACAGCGCCAGCGCGATCAGCAAGGCGAGCAGCGCCACGGCGGGGACGTTGAACTTCCGGTCGGAATCCAACCGTGGCGCTTCGATCAGTTGGACGTCGGACGCGGTTTCGGCGGCGAGCGTCTCGACTGCGACTTCCTCAGAAGAGCGCGCGTAGACTTCGTACAGCGCCTGGGCGAAGCGATAGTCGCGATAGAGGTTGAGATACTCGCCGGAGACTTCGGACATGCCAGCGACGTTGGGGCCGGCGACGCCGGCGCTCGGGCTCGCGGTCCTAGCGATCTGGCCGCGCAGCGAACCGACTTCGGACTGGACGGCTTGGAGCTGTGGATTCTCCTCGCCCTGAAAGCGCTGGAGCGTCTGAAGCTCGACCAGCTTGGCCTGGAGCTGCGCCTCGAGCCCGGCGCGCAGCGACAGCGCCGAACCGAGCTGGGCCTCGGGCTCGGCGAGCCGGTTGCGGCGGCGGAAGTCGTTGAGTGCGGTCTCGCTGGCCACCACGCGGCCGGCGGCTTCCTTGAAGCGCTGCTGGACGACGTCGCGCTTGCGGCGGACGCGGTCGCGGCCGAGCGCGATGATCCGGTCGCTGATCGCCAGGACGTAGGCGCGGGTGATCGCCTCGGCCCGGGCGCCGTCGTGCATGCGCGTCTCGACTTCGACGATGCCGCCGGTGAGCGAGTGGATGTCGACCTTGTTGGTCAGCGTGACGCGCGCCTTGTGCTGGCTGGCATAGGCGTCTGGCCCCGCCAGCTTGAGCTTCGCGATGACTGCGTCGGTGACTTCGGTGCCGCGCGAAATCGCGAGGTACATGTCGACCGGCTGCTTGGCGCCGCCGAACAAGGCGGCGAAGCCCTGGAGCTGGCCCCCTAGTGCGTTCATCATCGAGCCGAGGCCGATGCTGTTATTGTCCTGCGGGACGAGCTTGGCGCGGGCGACATAGGGCTGCGGGAAGACGCAGAGCAACGCGAGGACGGCGGCGAGGGCGGCATAGCCGATGCGCCGGGTGCGCGGATGGGTGACGAGCCTCATTGCGTGAGGTTCACGATCGACGCCGCGCCGATCACGCCGCCGAACAGGCTGGAGGTGATGTCGCGCAGCCGCGCCCAGAACTCGCCGCGATTGGCGTCGATGGGCACGTAGACGAGATCGCCGGGCAGCGCAGTCGCACGCAGCACGCGCTTGCCGTCGGCAAGAACGGTGCCGTTGGCGCGGACGACGAAGATTTCCTTCTTGTCGCCGAGCTTCTGCACGCCGCCCGCCGAGCGGACGAAGTCGCCGATCGTCGCACCGTCGCGATAGGCGAACGAGGCCGGGGTCGGCACCGCGCCGAATACGCCGACGGTCACCGGACGCGGCGGCACGTAGATCGTGTCGTTGTTCTCGAGGATCAGCGCGCCGGGGAGCGCCTGCGCAGTGACCGGCAAGTCGAAGACGAGGCGGCCATTGGGGCGGCGCTCGCGGAGCTGGTCGACGATCGAGCGGACTAAAGCGAGGTTGGCGGGCTGGACGAGCTCCGCGCGGTTGGCCGAGGTCACCGGCTGCGTGGTGAGCAGCAACTCTGCGTCCTCGACGGCGCGTTCGAAGCTCTGTTGCTGCTGCGCCTTGACGCTCTCGCGGGTGATCACGCTGGCATAGGGGAATGCCTGGCCGGTCAGACCGCCGGCCTGCGCGACGACATCGGCGAGGCGCGTGCCGGGCTGGAAATAATAGCGGCCGGGCTTGGCGACTTCGCCGCTGATCGTAACCAGTACCGATTGCTGCGCGAGTGGACGCGCGATGCCGACCTGCGAGAGTACGCGGACGATGTCGCCGCGGCGCGCTTTGCGGAGCCCCGCTTCGGCGGCGCTGAGTTCCTCCCAGCCCTTGCCCTCGCGGCCGAGCGAATCGAATACCATCAGCCGGCTGGCGTCGGCCACGGTGTTTACGCCGCCGGCATAGCGGACCGCGTCGCTGACGGTCTCGCCCGGCGCGACTTCGAAGATCGCCTCGCGGTTGACGCTGCCGATCACGGCGACCTGCTCGCCGGCCGGCGCGATATAGAGGACGTCGCCATTCTGGAGCACGGCGTCGCCGCTGCGGTCGCCCTTGAGCAGCAAATCGTAGAGATCGAAGTCCGAGACGAGCTTGCCGCCGCGGCGCAGCTGGATCGAGCGGAAGCTGCCGCCCGCCGCGGGGCCGCCCGAGGCGAGCACCGCGTTGACCAGGGTAGAGAGGCTGCCGACGGTGTACGAGCCGGGCGCTGCCGCGAAGCCGGTGACATAGACCGTGACGCCGTGCAGTCGGCCGACAGAGACTTCGAGCTGGAAGCCGCGATATTGCCGCGAGACCCGGCGCGCGATGACGTCGTGGACGTCGCCATAGCGAACGCCACCCACAGAGATCGCGCCAATGCGGGGAACGAAGATGCGTCCCTCGCTGTCGACCGTCAGCCGGACGCTGGACGCCTGAACCGAACCGGTAAGGCCCAGGAGCAATTCGTCTCCGGGATTGAGCCGATAATCGGGTGGCACGGTGGCGCTGGGACCGGCGGCGAAGTCGCGCGCGCCCGGAACGAGCAGGTCGGCCCCGAAGCGGTGCAGGGGGGTGCCAGCCGCGGCAGAGACGAAGGTCTCGAACTCGCTAGGACGCGTCGGCGGGGCGGGCTTGCCGGGCGCGTCCTGTGGTCGCTCGGCCGAACCGCGCGGGTCGATGGCCGGCACTTCGATCACCGTCGGCTGGTACGGCGCGGCTTCGGTCGGCGGGACCGCGACCTGCGCCGCGGCGGCGCGGCGGGCGAGCGGGTCGGTTTGCGGCTGCCCAGAGGAAACCGGCGGGGCGAGCTGCGCCGTCGCGGACATGGGCAGCACGGCGAGAATACAGCCGGCGAGAAGCGTGGATCGGGCAATCATGAGGTCAGGCATTCCAGTTCGACTAGGCCGGCGGCGGGGCCAAGCAGGACATTGGCCGCCTGTTCCCACAGCGCGTCGCTCGCAGCGGCGAGGACGCCGGTGCTGCGGCCGCCGACGCGATATGGCGCTCCGTCCCAATGGGTGATGTGGCCTCCCGCTTCGGTGAGGAACAAGGCGCCTGCGGCATGATCCCAGGGCAGGATGCGCTGGAACAAGGCCACATCGTCCTCCCCGAGCACGAGCCGCGGATAGCTCTCGGCGGCGCAGCGCGGGACGGGGACGACATCGAGATGCAGATCGGCGTGGGCGTGGGCACGCACACGCCGATCCGAGACGAGAAAATGGGTGCCAAGCGCTGCGCGAGGCCGCGCCGTGTCGGTCGGCCGGGAGCGGACGCGCGCGCCGTTGATCGTCGCGCCGAAGCCGCGTGCCGCATGACACAGCCGCCCGCTCAACGGATCGAGCATCCATCCGGCAATCGGATCGCCATCTTCGACGAGCGCAATCATCATGCCGAACGGTTGACGGCCCGCCGCGAAGTTCGCAGTGCCGTCGAGCGGGTCGATCAGCCAGACCAGTCCTTCGCCGACCCCGTCGAGCAACGCCGGGTCCATCTCGGCGGCTTCCTCGCCCAGGATCCGCGCGCCGAGCCCGAGTTTCGCCAGCCCGGCATGCAGGCGAAGCTCTGACTCGCGATCGACGACGGTAACGATCTCGCCCGCCGTCTTGATCGCGACTTCATGCGCCGCGAGCGTGCGGAACCGGGGCACCACCACCGTATCGGCGACGGTGCGCAACAGCGCGGAGACCTCTTCGTGTAACGGCATGCCGGCTCAGGCAGCCACGCTCGCCAGCCGGTTGACCGTGGCGCCGGTGCTGCGCTCCTGGATCATCCGGATGCGCGACAAATCCTCGTCGGCGATGGCGCGGTAATAATCACGCTTGTTCTCCAGCCAAGCGAGCTCGAACGCCACGGCGTTGGCGATTCCCGCCTCGAACAGTGGCGATTCCGCTGCCGAGCCGTCGAAGATCACTTTTCGCGTCTCGAACCGGTCGAGCCGCACGCTGCGGATCTCGCGGAGCGCCGCGCCCGCCTCGACTGCGACCGAGCCGCCGACGACCAGGGTCAGGTCGTTGGCCGCGCAGGCCTGCGCGACGCGGAGCACGGCGTCGGTGATCTGGCGGTCGTTGATCGCCTTGCGCGGCAGCCCGCGCGAAAGGGTGAAATCGACCCGGCCGAACACGATACCGTCGAGCTTCGCCTTGGCGATCGGCAGCATCGCGTCGAGATTGCGCAGCGTCGCCTCGGTCTCGAGATTGAACAGGAACTGCGAGCCTTGCGGGTTCTCGCCATAAGTCTTGGTCCGCGCCTCGACGAACTTGGTCAGCGCGTAGGGCGTCTCGATCATCGGGGCGATGACGTGATCGACGCCGTAGAGCTTCGAGGCGAGCAGGTCCGATACCGCCTCGCAGCCGCCGATCTTGAGCGCGACCTTGAGATCGGCACGGTGCGCGAGCTCGAGCAGGCGGAGAAATTCGTCGGGGCGAGTGCCCTCGGCTTCGAACTCCGCCTTGACCGCGACGACGCCGTAGCGGTCGCGACCCTTTTTGAGCATGTCGAGCATGCGGCGTTCCGTGGAATTCATCCTCGCCTCCCTGGCTGAAAAAGCATGTACTGGCGGGAAGTGAGACGGAGCTTGGCGAGGGTTCCCGCACAAATTCGGGAGTCGGAATTTTTTTGCTTTCGAGCTTACGGGTCGCTGCGATCGGCTCCGTCGAAACAATGATGCCCGGCCTGTTACCCCTCCATTTGGTCCTACTGCTCTCGTCCTCCCCGGACCTTGGGCCAGTGGTGCCGGGCATCACCCCTGAGCTCCCCGGCGGCCGCGACGCAGCGTTCCGCCCCGCACCCGCCGATCCCGCGCCGATGAAGGAACCGCCGATCGAGCCGGAGGCGCCTGCATCGTCCGGGATCCGCGCGGCGCTGCCCCGGCTCTCCTCGCATTTCGGACGCCGTGGCGATCCGTTCCGCCGGACGTCGGCGATGCATTACGGCATCGACATTCCGGGCCGGCTCGGCACGCCGGTGCTGGCATCGGCGCCCGGCGTGGTTCGCTTCGCCGGTAACGCGGGCAGCTATGGCGGGATGGTCGAGATCGCGCATGATGGCGCGGTCGATACGCGCTACGCTCATCTCTCGCGGATCCTGGTGCGGCCGGGTACGCGCGTCGAGCAGGGCCAGCCGGTCGCGCTGATGGGATCGACCGGGCGCTCGACCGGCAGCCACCTCCATTTCGAAGTACGCGTCGCCGGAACCGCAGTCGATCCGCTGCCTTATCTGGGCACGGCGACGTCGCCGACTGTCGCAAAGGCTTGGATCGCGTCCGACGCCCCCCATATCTCGGCCTTCGCCAAGGCGCGCGCCGATGGACAGCAGGGACGCGCTTTCTGAACCGCCATGGAATCTCGTTTGCAGCAGCAGGTCGGCTTTCGTATCCCCAACATCGCAGGCCGGGGCGGGCAAGCGCTCCGGTGCGCCCGGTGCCGCGCGCGATGAGTCCGGCCGACGAGATCAGCGGGCTGCAGCAGGTCATTCTCAACGAGCGCAGCCGGCTGCTTCGCTTCCTCGCGGCGCGCGGCATGGCCGATGATGCCGAGGATGCACTGCACGATTTGTGGCAGCGCGTCGCGGCGGCTCCGGCGCAGCCGATCGCCGATCCGCTATCCTATCTGTTCCGCGCCGCCGAAAATCTCGTCCGCGACCGCCGCCGCTCGAGCGTGAGCCGCGACCGCCGGCATCATGACTGGCACGAAACGCTGCCGGGCGAGGAGTCGGCGCTGGGCGAGCGCTCGCTGATCGCGCGCGAACGGCTGCGCGAGGTTCAGGCCGCGCTCGCGGCCCTGGGGCCGCGGGTGGAAACCGTGTTCCGCCGCTGCCGGCTCGACGGAGTGGGACAGGTGGCGATCGCGCATGAGTTGGGGGTCAGCCTGAGCTCTGTCGAGAAGGATTTGCAAAAGGCATATCGCGCGCTTGGGCAGCTCAGGGCGAAATTCGATGCGGAATGATCGCGCGGGCTCCGTCATAGGGACATGGCGATGAGCGAACAGGATCTGGAACTTCGGGAGGCGGGCCGGCTCTGGGCGATTCGCGTCCAGAATCCGGCGTTCGACGACTGGGACGGCTATACTGCGTGGCTGGAGCGCGATCCCGCGCATCTCGAAGCCTATGAGGCGGCGCTGGACGATGCGGACTGGGCGGAAGAATTGTACGCTGCAGCCCCTGCCGAAGTGGTCGCCGTGCCGCAGCCGCGCCGCAACTGGTGGCTTCCTGCCGGTGCGGTCGCGGCGGCAGCCATCGCCGCGGTCGGCGGCTGGTCGGTGCTGGATCGCGATGCGCCCGCGCAGCAGATCGCGACTGCGCCCGGCGAGCATCGCACGATCGACCTCGCAGACGGATCACGGCTGGCGCTGAACGGCGCAACGCGCGTGACGATCGATCCCGACACCCCGCGGCACGTGGTGCTGGAGCAGGGCGAAGCGCGGTTCGACGTGCGGCACGATGCCAGCGACCCCTTCGTCGTGCTGTCCGGCGGAACCCGGCTGGTCGATGCGGGCACGGTGTTCAACGTCGTGCAGGACCGCGACATGCTGGAAGTCGCGGTGGCCGAGGGCGCGGTGATCTACGAGCCCGGTCCCGGCGAAGTGCGGCTTGCGCCGGGCGACACGCTCAAGCGCGCGGGCAAGGGCGCCACCCCTGTGGTCGGCAAGGCGAACCCACAGGCGATCGGCAGCTGGGCGTCGGGCGAATTGCAGTATGACAATGCCTCGCTCGGTCAGGTGGCCCGCGACCTGAGCCGCAGCATTGGCCGGACGGTCCGGCCCGCGGCCGGCGCCGAACGCGTGACGGTGGGCGGCGGAACGCTGGTGCTGCGCGGTACGCCCGACGAGGTTCTGGCCCGCGCGGGACCGCTGCTCGGCGTGCGGTTCGTTGCCGACGGGGAAGGATGGACGATGTCCCCCACGCATGGTCCGCCCCGCTAGCCCGCTCATCCTCGCATCCATATTGGTGACGTCTCCCGCGATTGCGCAGGAGCGAGCGGCCGAAATCAACCTTGGCGCATCGCGCCTCGATACCGCGATCAAGCAGTTGAGCCGGCAGACCGGCGCCAGCATCGGCTTTCGCGAGTCCAGGCTGGCGGGGCTGCAGATCCGGCCGGTGCGCGGGCGTTTCACTGCATCGCAGGCGCTCGAGCGGATGCTGCTTGGCACCGACATCCGCGCCCGCCGCGTCGCGCCGGCGACCTATCTGGTCGAGCGCTTCACCAAGCCCGCCGTCGTCCGTCGCCCGCGTCCATCTCCGCCGGTCGTCCAGCCCGAGCGTGCGCCGCCGCCCGAGGAAATCGTGGTTACCGCGACCAAGCGCGACATTCCGCTTGGTTCGTATCCGGGCGGCGTTCAGATCGTCGATGGATCGGAACTCAGTGCGGCGGAGAGCCTGCGCGGCACCGAAGCGATCGAGGCGCGGATCGCCAGCGTCGCCTCAACGCATCTCGGCCCGGGACGGAACAAGCTGTTCATCCGCGGTATCGCCGATTCGAGCTTCGTCGGCCCGACCCAATCGACCGTCGGGCAATATTGGGGGAACAGCCGCATCACCTATAGCGCGCCGGACCCGAATTTACGGCTCTACGACGTCAAGAGCGTCGAAGTGCTGGAGGGGCCGCAGGGCACGCTGTACGGCGCCGGATCGCTGGGCGGGGTGGTGCGCGTCGTGCCGCGCTCGCCCGATCTCGCGAATTTCGAGGGATCGGCCTGGGGCGGGGTGCTCGCGGTCCAGCACGGCAAGCCGGGTGTGGATGGCGGCGCGATCCTCAACCTGCCGATCAAACAAGACGTGATCGGGCTTCGGATGCTCGCCTTCGGATCGGTCGAGGGCGGCTATATCGATGACGTCGCGCGCGGGCTTGAGGATGTGAACCGGGTCCGCACCTTCGGCGGGCGCGCCGGGCTGCGGATCGATCCGGGGGATGACTGGACAGTCGATCTCAATGCCGTCGGCCAGCGGATCGATGGCGACGACAGCCAATATGCGGAGCGCAGCATCGGCGAGCTCGACCGAGCAAGCGGGATCGCCCAGCCGTTCCGCAACGACTACTGGCTCGTCGACCTGGTCGCCCGCAAGAATTGGGGATCGCTCGAACTGACTTCGTCGCTCGGCTATGCCGGGCAATATGTGTTCGAGCGGTTCGAAGGCACCGAACTCACCGACTCGAACGATCCCGCAGTCCGGCCCACGGCAAGCGCCGCCGCCGCCGCGTATTCGCAGGCCAACCGCATCTCGATGATAACCGGCGAACTGCGCCTTGCCCGCCGCGGCGAGAACGGCACCGGCTGGCTGCTCGCTGCGAGCCTGTTGCACAATCGCACGCAGACCAACCGGCGCATGGACGTAGCGCCGTTCCGCACACCGCTGACCGGCGTCAATAATGGAGTCGAAGAGGCGACGATCTATGGCGAGGCAACAGTCGAGCCGGTCGATCGCTTCACGCTCACGCTTGGCGGGCGCCTGACGCACGCCAGCCTTTCGGGCAGCTCGGAGGACATTGCCGAAGCGGTCGCCTTCCGGATCGATCCAGGTGCGCGGGCATCGCGGTCCGAGACGCGCTTCCTCCCCTCCGTCGCGGCTGCCTATCGCGCCGCGGACCGGCTGACCTTGTTCGCGCGGTTCCAGCAGGGCTTCCGACCCGGCGGCATCGCCGTGCGCCGCGAGTTCATCCAGCGCTTCGCCGGCGACCGCGTATCGACTGCCGAGGCTGGTGCCCGCTATCGCAGCCCGGTGCTCGATCTGGCGCTCAGCGTATCGGCGACGCGCTGGACCGACATCCAGGCCGACCTGGTCGATGGCTTCGGCTTCCCCACCACCGCCAATGCCGGCGATGGGCGCGTCCTGTCGATCGGCATGGTCTCGCGCTGGCGTCCGGTCGCCGGGCTGGAGCTGGATGCGGCGCTGTACCTCAACAACAGCAAAGTCACCGAACGCGCCTTCGTCACCCTGCCGGTGGAAGACGCGGTGGCGGCGGCGGAAGTCGAGCGCCTCCCCAACGTCGCCGATGCGACCGGCAGGATCGGCGCCGCCTATACCCACACGCTGCGCGACGGTCTCGAACTCACTGCCAACGGCTATGCGCGCTATGTCGGCAAATCGACGCTCGGCATCGGGCCGCTGCTCGGGCGATTGCAGGGCGACTATGTCGATACCGGCATCGAAGTCCGCGTCGGCGAGGCCCGGCGCGGGATTAGCCTGTCGATCACCAATCTGCTCGACTCGCGTGGCAACCGCTTCGCGCTCGGCTCGCCTTTCCTGATCCGCGACCGCGACCAGACCACGCCGTTGCGGCCGCGCAGCGTTCGGCTGGGCTTCGACCTCAGTTTCTAGCGGTTTCCTGGCGACAAGGCTCGGCGTCGTCGTCACGATGCGCTCCGTTCCGACATGCGGGGTGGGCGCTTGAACGACTTGATCGCAGGCGATGAGGGCATCGATCCGCGCACGATGCTCGGCGATTTCGAGACCTCGCTATGGCTGCCCCGCTTTCGCGAGGGACAATGGGGTGAATGGTCGCTGCGCATGCTCCCCGCGACCGCTGCGCGCGGCTATTGGGGGCGGGGCTACCGGACCACAGGCGCTGTGATGCTGATGGGGCCGTTCGCCGGAAACGCGGCGGCATGGATGTCGATCGTGCCGATGGAGATCGAGAGCCAGGAAATCGGCATCGCCGCGGCACACGGCCATACCGTTGTGCTCGGCCTCGGCATGGGCTGGTGCGCCGCCAATGTCGCGTGCAACCCGGCGGTGGAACGCGTGACGGTGGTCGAGCGCGACGCCGACGTCATCGCGCTGGTCGCGGCGCTCGGCGTGTTCGATCAGCTGCCGGCCGTGGCGCGCGCGAAGATCGAAGTCGTTCGGGACGATGCGCTGCGCTGGCGGCCCGGCGAACGCGTCGACAGCCTGCAGGCGGACATTTGGGCCAGGTTCGTCACCCCGCGCAAATGGGACGATCTGCGGCGGATGCAGGACAATATCGGCGCGGCGACGATCTATTTCTGGGGACAGGAGCTCGAGCTGTGGCGGCTCGCCTGCCGCGCGCAGGGGCGCGTGCCGCCGGCGTTTGACGGCGCCGAACTGTCGGCGCTGGTCGCATCGACGGGACTGCCGCTGATCATTGATGGCCGTCCAGACTATGCTTTGCGCATCGCCGAGGCGGCCCGCTGGTGGACGCCGCAGGAGGACGGCTGGTGGAACGCCGAGTGACGTAGCGGCGAACGCGTCACGAAAATAATTCACGCCTTCTGTCCGGTCTGTGCCGCGGTTCCCGTCCTTCCTTTCGACAACGGGGATGGGCGGCGGCCGCTAGCGGCCTTCGACATGCCGTGCAGGGGCGCCCCGGCGTCCGCCGCCCGGCCATTTCCCGCACCGTCGTAGAGCAACGAAGAGGGGAAATATCATGACCGCCAACCGCAACACCCGTGCCGCAATTCGCGGATTTGCCACTGTCTCGATGGGCGCGATCGCGCTGGTGCTCGCCACCGGCGAGGCACAGGCTCAGAACGTCCAGTGCCGCGATGCCGGCAACAATCCCGTCGGCACGCTCCAGCCCGGATCGGACGACAATGCCATTTGCGGAAACGCCACCGTCAACGGCGATTCGAACGTCGCGATCGGCAATCAGTCCACTACGCAAGGGCCTGGCAACACCGCGGTGTTCGGTTCGGTGGCGATCGGCTACTCGGCGGATGCGACCTCGGGCACATCCGTGGCGATCGGCGCGGTTGCCGAAGCGACGGGTTCGAGCTCGACTGCATTGGGCTTCGGCGCACGTGCCGCTGGCACCGAATCTCTTTCTCTCGGCCTTGTTGCGCAGGCATTCGGCAATCAATCGATCACCATCGG
This sequence comes from Sphingomonas sp. LM7, assembly GCF_002002925.1. NCBI lineage: Bacteria > Pseudomonadati > Pseudomonadota > Alphaproteobacteria > Sphingomonadales > Sphingomonadaceae > Sphingomonas > Sphingomonas sp. LM7. The sequence continues at coordinate 3,930,851 of NZ_CP019511.1, forward strand.
GGCGTCCACCGTCGCCAATGACACGTCGGCCGTCGCGATCGGACGCGGCGCCAATGCGACCGGCGCCTTCTCGATCGTGATGGGAGACGGGGCCGCCTCGATCCTGGGCGACAGCATCGTCATGGGGCGTAACGCAGCGGGCACCAACTATGGCTCGATCGCCATCGGCTATGCCTCGGAAGCAGGCGACCAGTCGCTGTCGGTGGGTTTCATTTCGTCGGCCACCGGAGACAACGCATCGGCATTCGGCCTCGCGGCGACTGCGAGTGCGGACTACAGCACTGCGCTAGGCACGCAGGCACAATCGACCGGTGACTCGTCGGTCGCATTGGGCTTCGGCGCGGTCAGCGCCGGCGCCAATTCGCTCGCGCTGGGCGCCAATTCGAGCGCTGCGGATATCGACTCGGTCGCGCTGGGCAGCGCCGCACAGGCGCTGGGCTTCAATTCGACCACGGTCGGCGCGGGATCGCGTGCCGCACAATCGGGCACTGCATTCGGCAATATCTCGAATGCCAATGCATTCGGCAGCCTCGCAGTGGGCCTCGCCGCCTACAGCGCCAACCAATATGACGTTGCGTTGGGCTTCACTTCGGCGGCGACGGGCGGGCGTTCGGTTGCGCTGGGCCTGAGCGCTACGGCATCGGGCATCCAGTCGGTCGCGATCGGCAGCCAGGGCAGTGCCCCCGGTGACGTGGTGACCACCGCTTCGGGCGCACGCAGCTTCGCAGCCGGCGCGAACGCGTTGGCAGCGGGAGCGAACAGCGTTGCACTCGGCACCGGCGCGTCGGTTTCGGTCAACGATGCCGTGGCGTTGGGCAGCGGTTCGGTGGCGGACCGTGCGAATAGCGTGTCGGTCGGCGCGGTGGGCGCCGAGCGCCAAGTCACCAATGTCGCTGCGGGCACGGTGGCGACCGATGCGGTCAACCTCGCCCAGCTCAATGCCGTTGGGGCGACTGCCAACACTGCGCTCGCCAATGCCGCGACCGCGCAGTCGACTGCGAACAATGCCCTGGCGGCGGCGACTGCCGGCGGCGCTACTGCCGATCAGGCGCTACTCGCCGCCACTGGCGCGCAGGGGACCGCAAACACGGCGGTCGCCAATGCAGCAACGGCGCAAGGCTCGGCCAACACCGCGCTCGCAAACGCCGCGACTGCGCAGGGCACTGCCGACACTGCGCTCTCGGCCGCCAACACCGCATCCGCCAACGGCGCCTATTTCCGCGCGAACATGACCGGTCCGGGACCGCAGGCGACGGGCACCCAGTCGATCGCGATGGGCGCCAATTCGGTGGCGTCGGGTCCATCTTCGGTGGCGATCGGCGATGGCGCGCGCGCGGTTGCGGGCCAATCGGTTTCGATCGGCGCAGGCAACGCCGCCAGCGGCAACGGCGCGGTGGCGATCGGCGATCCCAATACTGCCACCGGCCAGGGCGCAGTCGCGATGGGCCGCAACAACACCGCTACCGGGCAGGGCGCAGTCGCACTGGGTAACCAGAGCACCGCCAACGGGGCCTCGGCGGTAGCGATGGGCGATGGCGCCAATGCCGGCGCGGCGGGCAGCGTCGCGATCGGCCAGGGCGCGGTTGCCACGCGCGCGGGACAGGTGTCGCTGGGTTCGACCGGTTCGACCTATACCATGTCGGGGATCAACTCAGCGGCGAGCCGCGCGGCGCAGCAAGGCGCGCTCAGCCTGGTCACCAGTGACGCCGCGGGCAACCTAGCGACGACGGTGGTCGACCTGACCGAGCTCAGCACGCTTGGGAACCGCATGACGCTGGCCGAGGGGCGGATCGACACTGGGATGCGCCGCGCCAATGGCGGCATCGCCGCGGCGATGGCGCTGGGCGGCACGACGATCCCCGGCGACATGAACGTCGCAGTGTCGTTCAACTTGTCCACCTATCGCGGCGAGCAGGGCTATTCGGGCGCCGCGGTTGCCAAGGTCAGCGACCATGTCTGGGTCAGCGGCGGGTTTGCGGGCTCGACGGTCAAGGGGTCGGCTGGCGGCCGGGTCGGCATGACCTTCGGCTGGTAAGCGGTTGGGCGGTCGTGCGCCTCAGGTGCGCGGCCGCCGTCCCGTCGCCAGGCGGCGTGCTTCGGCATGGCGTTCGGCGCGGTCGAGCAGGGCTTCGAGATCCTCGCGGCTGACGTCGAAGGTCTCGCCCGATTCCTCCAATGCCGCGTCGATGTCTACCATCAGCAGGCGCGGGCGATCGGCGATCTTCATCGGCCGGTGCGGGTAGCTGTGGCCCGAGATGCGATGGAAGGCGATGCCGATCGCCGTCAGCGCGATGGCGTTGAGCCCGATCGGCAGCAGCGCGAAGCCATAGCCCTGCGCGAGCACTGCGGGGGCCAGCACCGGCAGCAGCACGGTGCCGCCGCCCGGGGGATGGAGGCAGCGCAGCACCGACATCGCCAGGATCGCCGTGCCGACCGCGACACCCGCGGCAAGCGCACCATGTCCGAGCAAATGCGCGACCACCAAGCCAACCAGCGCCGCGACGACGTTGCCGCCGACGATCGGCCATGGCTGGGCGAGGGGGCTGGAGGGCACCGCGAACAGCAGCACCGCCGACGCGCCGAGCGGCGCCGCGAGCAGCAGGCCGTGGCTGGGCATCACCAGCGTAGAGATCGCCGCGCACAGACCGATGCCGATCACCGCACCGGCACCGGCGATGCTGCGTTCGCGCCAGTTCGCGCCTGCCAGGAGCAGCGCGAAACGCCGGTCCAGAAGGCGCATGCCTATTTGCGCTGCCAGGCCCGGTCGCCGCCGACCCAGGTCTCGATCACCTTGGTGGCGCGCAGGTCGCCGGGCGAGGCGAGCAGCGGATCGCGGTCGAGGATCAGGAAGTCGGCGCGCATGCCTACCGCGATCCTCCCGATCTTGTCCTCGGCAAAACCGGCATAGGCTGCGCCGGTGGTGAAGCCGGCCCAGCCCTGTTCGCGCGTCACTGCCTCTTGCGCGCGCCACCCGCCAAACGGCTGGCCATTCGCATCCTGCCGCGTGAAGCTGACGGCCCAGCCGGCCCAGGGATCGGGGCTCTCGACCGGGAAGTCCGACCCGAAGGCGATCCGCGAACCGTTCTGCAGCATCGAGCGCCAGGCATAGGCGCCGTCCAGCCGCGCTTCGCCCAGCCGTGCTTCGGCCATGTGCATGTCGCTGGTCTGGTGCACGGGCTGCATCGACGCGATCGTGCCGAACTTGCCGAAGCGCGGCAGGTCCTTGGGATCGACGATCTGGGCATGCTCGATGCGCCAGCGGCGATCGCCCTTATAGGTGTCGGACAGCACTTCTATCGCGTCGAGCACCTGCTGGTTGCCGCGGTCGCCGATCGCGTGGACGGCAATCTGGAAGCCGTCCATCGAGCCGCGGATCATGTTGTTGAGCAATTGGTCGTCGGTGAGGAAGGGCAGACCCTTGTTGCCCGGCGCGTCGGCATAGTCGGCCTTGAGCCATGCGCCGCGCGAACCAAGCGCGCCATCGTCGTACAGCTTGATACCGCCCATTCGCAGCTTGTCGGCATAGAGCCATGGCGTCGGGCCCTGGCCGGCGACCGCCAGCGCGGTATCGACGCCGCTGGCATAGCTCAGGATACGAACTTTAAGCAGGCCGAGGTCGCCCATCCGGCGATAAGTCAGCCAGTCCTGCTGCGTCGTGCCCATGTCCGCCGCGGCGGTGATGCCGAGCGAAAGCAGCCGCTCCTGCGCGGCGAGGAAGGCCGCATTCTGTTCGCGCGGGGTAGGGACGGGGATCGCTTTGGTTACGAAGTCCATCGCAGCGTCCACCAGCACGCCCGCTGGCTTGCCCCCGGCGGCGCGCTCGATGCGGCCGCCATTGGGGTCCTTGGTCGCGGCGGTAATGTTGCCGGCAGATATCGCGCGGCTATTGGCCCAGCCGGCATGGCCATCGACTCGCTCGAGCCAGACCGGACGGTCGCCGACTGCCGCGTCGAGCTCTGCGGCAGTGGGAAAGCGGCCGAGCTTCCAGCGCTCCTGATTCCAGCCGCCGCCGAGAATCCATTTGGTCGGGTTGGCCGCGGCATAGCTGCGGATCTTCGCCAGTGCCTCGTCGAGCGAATTGGTTTCGGAGAGATCGAGGCGGAGGAGCTGTGCGCCCAGGCCGATGACATGGCCATGGCCGTCGATCATGCCCGGCACCATCGTCTTGCCGCCCATGTCGATCTTCCAATCGACCTTTTTGGGGCGCCGCTCGCCGGTCTTGAGCACATAGGTGATCTTGCCGTCGCGGTTCATCATCAGGCCGGTGAAGCGGACCACCTGTCCCTTCTCGTCGAGCGTCATTCCGTTGACGTTGTCGATCAGGGCGTCGGCGCGGGCGGCGACGGGCGCGGCCAGAGCGAGGAACGGGGCCAGCAGGCGCGCGAGCAGGTGCAGCTTTGGCATAGGCGATTGCGCATAGGGCCTGTTCCCCCGCCGCGCCAGATGGTCTAGGCCGGCCACATCATGGCTACCAAAGCAGCATCGGCGAACGCGCCGCTTCCCGTATCGATCGAAGACGTCCGCACGGCTGCCTCGCGGATTATGGGCTCGGTCGTGCGGACGCCGACGCTGGTGAGTAAGACGCTGTCGGATCTGACCGGCGCGACGGTCTATCTCAAGTTCGAGAACCTGCAGTTCACGGCGGCGTACAAGGAGCGCGGGGCGCTCAACACCCTGCTCCAGCTCGACGATGCCGCGCGCGCCAAGGGCGTGATCGCGGCGTCGGCCGGCAATCATGCGCAGGGGCTCGCCTATCACGCGACGCGGCTCGGCATCCCCAGCACGATCGTGATGCCGCTCAACACGCCCACGGTGAAGATCACCCAGACCGAAGGCCATGGCGCCAACGTCATCCTCCATGGCGAGACCTTCGACGCCGCTTACGCGCATTCGCGCGAGCTGGAAGCCGAGCGCGGCTTCACCTTCGTCCACCCGTTCGACGATCCGCGCGTGATTGCAGGGCAGGGCACCGCGGCGCTCGAGATGCTCGAGGATGTGCCGCAGATCGACACGCTGGTCATTCCGATCGGCGGCGGCGGGTTGATCTCGGGCAGCGCCGTGGTCGCCAAGTCCGAAGGCCGTATGCTCGACGTGGTCGGCGTCGAGGCCGAGTTGTATCCGTCGATGTACAACCGCATCCATGGCACCGCGATGCCGTGCGCGGGCGATACGCTGGCCGAGGGTATTGCCGTCAAGGAGCCCGGCGGGATCACGTCGAAGATGGTCGAGGCGCTGGTCGACGACATCGTCCTGGTCAGCGAGCGCCGGCTGGAAGAGGCCGTCAGCCTGCTGCTCCAGATCGAGAAAACCGTGGTCGAGGGCGCTGGCGCCGCGGGACTTGCGGCGCTGATGGCCGAACCTGGGAGGTTCCGCGGCAAGACGGTCGGCACGATCCTGTGCGGTGGCAATATCGATACGCGCCTGCTCGCCAACGTTCTGCTGCGCGACCTCGCCCGTTCGGGACGGCTGGCGCGGCTGCGCATCCGGCTGCAGGACCGCCCGGGGGCGTTGTTCCACGTCGCGCGCATCTTCCACGAACAGGGCGTCAACATCATCGAAGTGTATCACCAGCGCGTGTTCACGACGCTGCCGGCCAAGGGCCTGATCACTGACATCGAATGCGAGACGCGCGACCGCGACCATCTCGACCGGCTGATGACGGCGCTGCGCCGCGCGCAATATGAAGTGAGCCAGGTCGAACTGGCCTGAGCGCCCGCTAACCTGTGACGAAGTGAATCTATGACGCGGCAAGACGAGTCGCGGCGGGATTCACGCGCGATTTCAACACCGATATACTGATTTTCGCGGCACGGTCCGCGCGTGCTGGCGAGCTATGCTGGGCAACGCAGCATGGTTAACGTTCGCTGCGGGCGTGCCAGGGCGGAACGGCGCAAGCCCTTGGTTTCCTTCGCTTGCTCCAATCCCTAATCGTTAACTCTCTTTCTTGGTAAAGCGGCTTTTCATCATCGGTTTCCCGCTTCATAGTCCTTGCAACAGGTCCGGTGGTAGCGGGCCGATGCAAAGGCTTGAACGGTGACTGCACTCTCCCGTTTCCCGCGGTTCTTCGTGACCAGCCCGTCGCCTTGCCCCTATCTGCCGGGGCGGCAGGAGCGGAAGATCTTCACCGAGCTGACCGGCCAGCACGCCGGCGAGCTCAACGACGCACTCGGCCGGATCGGCTTTCGCCGCAGCCAGTCGGTCGCCTATCGCCCGAGCTGCGCGGGCTGCACGGCCTGCGTTTCGGTCCGCGTGGTCGCCGACGAGTTCAAGCCCAATTCCAGCCAGCGCAAGCTGCTCAAGCGTAATTCCGATCTCGAAGTCACCGCGTGCAAGCCCTGGGCGACCGAGGAGCAGTTCGAACTGCTCCACCGCTATCTGAAGTCGCGCCATCCGGGCGGCGGCATGGCAGCGATGGACGAGAACGACTATGCCGACATGGTCGAGCAGTCGCCGGTCAGTTCTTATGTCATCGAATATCGCGAGCCTTCGGTCGATGGCGTGCGCGGCCGGCTGGTCGGCGCGTGCATCACCGATCAGCAGGCCGACGGCCTGTCGATGATCTACAGTTTCTTCGAGGCGGATAGCGAAGAGCGACCGGGTCTCGGCAACTTCATTATCATGGACCACATCATGCGCGCGCGCGCGGCGAGCCTGCCATATGTGTATCTGGGCTATTGGGTGAAGGGCAGCGAGCGGATGGCGTACAAGACGCGCTATCGCCCGATCGAAGTGCTCGGCCCCAATGGCTGGTCGCTGCTCACCGACGAGGACATGGCAGTCTCGATGCCGGTCCCGGCGCGGGTGTCCGAACTGGCCTGAGCCGCTCCTCGGAGCGGCTCTATTCCTCGCTTACGTGCAGCGCGACGTCGAGCTTCTCGTCGCCGGGCCCGATCCGAGTGCCGGCGATCGACGCCGCGCCGAGCGCATCCAGGCCCACTGCGACTCGGATATAGCCATCGTCCGGCGATAGCCCCGTCGTCGGATCGAAGGCGACCCAGCCCAGCCCTTCGACATGCGCTTCGGCCCAGGCGTGCGGCGCCGATTGCGCGGTGTCGCCGTCACGGTGATAGCCCGAGACATAGCGTGCCGGCACGTCGAGGGCGCGCGCGGCGGTGATGAACATCTGCGCCACGTCGCGCGACGTGGCCTTGCCGCGCAGGAACGCCTCGGCCGCAGTGACGCCGGTATCGGCGGCATCGGGCACGCAGGGAAAGCGCGCGTGGAGCGCGGCGTTCAGCCGGTGCATCCGGTCGAGAATGTCGCTGCTGCCGGCGATGCTGTTGGCGGCGAAGCTCGGGAGCTCGTCGCCGGGCGTCGTGCGGGCGGTGTTCCGCAGGTACAGGATCGGCGGCAGCGGCTCGCTCGACCCGTATACAAGGCCGTCGGCGTCGCCGGTCAGGACTTCGCCGGTGACGGTGATGTCGATCGCCTCGATCGGTCCCTCGGCATAGAGCATCGTCACGGCGTTTCCGAAGCCGTCGGTGGTATCACGCATCCGGGCATCGCAATCGACGCCGATCATCCAGCTTACCACCGTCTGGTCGCGCGTGTCGCACGGCGTCAGGCGCAGCATCTGCACGAGCCGCGCCTGCGGCTTCGAGAAGCGATAGCGGGTGCGATGTTCGACTGCGATTCTCATATGAACCTGAACTGCCGGGCGATGGCTGCGTCGAGCATCGCGTTCTCGCGGATAAATGCTTCGAGATATTCGTGGAGGCCGCTGACGATGACTTCGGATGTTCGCGTCTTCTGCATCCGCGCCATGCGCGCGCGCGCCATACGATCGGCCTCGCCCTGCAGGCCGGTGCGCTTGGCGAGCTGGCTGAGCAGCTGGACGGCTTCCTCGACGCAGGCTGCGAGGCTACGCGGCAGCTCGAAGCGGCTGATCAACAGGTCGATGACGTTGGCGGGCTGCAGCCCGTCGCTGTACAGCCAGCGATAGGCAGTCACCGCCGAGACGGTCTGCAGGATCGTCGTCCATTGGTCGCGATCGACGACGCCGCCCACCGCTTCGTCCTCAGGCAGGAGCAGATGATATTTGACGTCGACCAGCCGTGCGGTGTTGTCGGCGCGCTCGATCGCGGCGCCAAGCTGGATCAGCCAGGTCGCTTCGTTGCGCATCATCCGGTGGATCGAACCCTCGAAGCCGCGGGTCTCGCCCTTGACCTGCTCGACCAGGTTGAGCGTCTGGGTGGCGCCCCCGGTCGATGCCCGATTCTGGAACAGCCACCAGGCGCGGTTGATCGCGGTCCATGCCTCGCGGGTGAGCGCGGTGCGCACCGCGCGGGCGTTGTGGCGCGCCATTTCGAGGCAGCGGATGATCGAGCCGGGATGGCTGGTGTCGAGCGTCAGGAAACGCGCGACATGGCTCTGGGTAAAGCTCTGCCCGGTCGCGGCGAAGGCCTTGTCGGTATAAGTGACCGCGAGCGCACTCTGCCATGCCGCTTCGCCCGCGGGCCGCGCGGAGAGCGCATCGAGCCGCACGGTCGCCTCGACGAGCCGCGCGATGAAATCGGCACGCTCGACATAGCGGCCCAGCCAGTAGAGCGCGGCCGCGGTGCGGGAGAGCATCAACATGCGGCTAGCCCTGCCCTTGCGACTGGGACTGCGAAGGCCCGCGATCGTCCATCAGCACGAAGCTGTCCTTGGTCCCGCCGCCCTGGCTGGAATTGACCACCAGCGATCCTTCGCGCAGCGCGACGCGGGTCAGCCCGCCGGGCACGACATGAACCCCGTCGCTGCCGGTCAGGACGAAGGGGCGGAAATCGACATGGCGCGGGGCCAGCCCGGAATCGGCCATCGTCGGCACGGTTGACAGCGCCAGCGTCGGCTGCGCGATGTAGCGATGCGGCTCGGCGATCAGCGCGGCGCGGAAGTCGGCAATCTGCGCCTTGGTCGCAGTCGGCCCGACGAGCATGCCATAGCCGCCAGATCCGTCGACCAGCTTGACCACCAGCTGCTCCAGATTGTCGAGCACGTACTTCAGCGCCTGCGGCTCGCGGCAGCGGAAGGTCTCGACATTGGGCAGCTTGGCTTCGCCGCCCGAATAGAATTTCACGATCTCGGGCATATAGCTGTAGATCGCCTTGTCGTCGGCGATGCCATTGCCCGGCGCATTGATCAGCGCAACATTGCCCGCGCGATAGGCAGCGATCAGCCCGGGCACCCCCAGCATCGAATCGGGGCGGAAGGTGAGCGGGTCGAGATACTCGTCGTCGATGCGGCGATAGATCACGTCGACCTTCACGCGACCGGCGATAGTCTGCACCCAGACGATGTCGTCGTCGACCACCAGATCGGCCGCTTCGACCAGCTCGATTCCCATCGAATCGGCGAGGAAGCTGTGCTCATAATAGGCCGAGTTGAAATGGCCGGGCGTGAGCACGACGCAGACGGGCTTGGGATTGTTGCCCGGCGCCACAGACCGCATCGTTTCCAGCAGCATGTCGGGATAGCTGTCCACTGGCGCGACGCGGAAATCGCGGAACAGCTCGGGGCACAGCCGCAGCATCGCCTCGCGGTTTTCGAGCATGTACGACACGCCCGAGGGGGTTCGGGCATTGTCCTCGAGCACATAGAATTCGTCGGGGCCGACGCGGACGAGATCGATCCCGCAGATATGCGCCCACACCCCGTGCGGCGGGCGGATGCCGGCGACTTCGGGGCGGTATTGCTCGTTGCGATAAACGAGTTCGGGTGGAATCAACCCTTCCTTGAGGATACGGCGCTCGCCGTAAATATCCTCGAGGAACGCATTGAGCGCTTGCGTGCGCTGCACCAGCCCCTCGCACAGCCGCGCCCATTCGTGATGGAGGAAAACGCGCGGCACGATGTCGAACGGGATGATCCGCTCGGCGGCATCGCTGTCGCCATAGACGGCGAAGGTGATGCCCAATTGCCGGAATGCGGCCTCGGCGGATTGCTGGCGGCGCTGCAGTTCGGACGCCGGCGTGTCCGCCACCCATTGCGATAGCGCAGCGAATTCGGGCCGCGGCGCCTCAGGCCCGCCATGCCCCCAGATCTCGTCGAATGCCCCTGCTGCCATCAACGCTCCCAAGTGCAGCAGATCGCTGCAAGTTCCATGCTGCAACGCTTTGTTGCGTTGCACAAGAGGGCGTCATTTAGACTCCCCCCCCATCGGGGGAGGGAAGGGGCCCGCCGCGAAGCGGTGGGAAGGGTGACGGAGATTTCTTAGTCTGGGTACTTCACCGAACAGCCATAGGGCCGCGATTCCGGCACCGACACTGGCTTGCCCGCGCGCATCTCGCCCAGCGCGGCGAGCACATGGTTGCGCGCGCCGGCGATGTCGGCCTTGTTGGCGGTCGGCTTGTCGTCGATCGCGCCGTTATAGGTCAGCCTGCCCTTGGCATCGATGATGTAGATCTGCGGCGTCGTCTTCGCGCCATAGCCCTTGCCGATCAGTCCCTGCGGATCGAGCAGATAGGCGCTCGGCCGGGCGCTCTGGCCGGCGACGAACTTCTGCGCCTCTGGCCCGCTCATATGCCCCTGCTTGCCCGCCGCGCCCGAATTGATCGTCAGCCACACCGCGCCCTGCGCTACGGCGGCCGCCTGGGTTTTCTGCATGTTGCCGCTCTCGTAATGCTTCTTCACGAAGGGGCAGCCGGGGTTGTTCCATTCGAGCACCACGGTCTTGCCGCGATAGTCGGAGAGATTGACGATCTTGCCCGCCATGTCGAAGGCGCGGAAATGCGGCGCCACCGCGCCGATGCCGGGTTCGGCGGCGAGCGGCACGGCGACAGCCGCCACGCATGCCAGCGCGATTCCAGTGCAGACCAATTTGCGCATGTGCATCTCCTCGTCAGCCCCCGCTCGACAGGTTTCGCAGCATCGCCTGGGTCAGCACCTGGGGCAGGACCTCGGGCTCTGCGCTGCCCGGCTTGTACCACAAATAGAGCGGCACGCCTGCACGATTGTGCCGTTCGATGAAGCGGCCGAGCACAGGATCGCCATTGGTCCAGTCGCCGACGAGCACCGCCACCTTGTGCTGCGCGAAGGCTTCGGTGACCGCTTCGGTCTCGATCGTGCCCTTCTCGTTGACCTTGCAGGTCACGCACCAATCGGCAGTGAAATATGCGAAGACCGGGCGGCCGTCGGCGCGGAGCTGCGCGAGCCGGGCCTCGCTGAATGCCTCGGCGCCGGCAATAGCCGGACGTTCGGCGCCGGCAGGTGCCGGCCGGACCAGCGCCAAGGCGGCGAGCGCGAGCAGCAGCAGCGGCAGTGCAGGCAGCCAGGCGCGCGCCGCGCCGCGGGCTTGGCGTCGGCCGGTCCACCACAGGCCGAACGAGGCGGTCAGTGCGGCGCCGAGGCCAAGCGCCATGCCGTCCACGCCTGCCTGCCGCCCGAGCACCCAGGCGAGGGCGAGCGCGGTCAGGAACATCGGCACCGACAGGATGTGGCGCAGCGTCGCCATCCACGCGCCGGGCTTTGGCAGTCGCCGGCGAAGCGCGGGGATGAAGCCGAGCAACAGGAAGGGCAAGGCGATGCCGAGGCCCAGTCCGCCGAAGATCGCCAGCGCCGCCGGCCAGGGAAGGATCAGCGCCGCGCCCAGTGCCGCGCCCATGAACGGACCCGTGCACGGCGTCGCGACGAACGCCGCCAGCATCCCGGTCATGAACGATCCGCCATGGCCGCGCGACGATGCGCGGTTGACGAAGCTCGGGGTGGGAAGCTCGAACAGCCCGGCGAGGTTGAGCGAGATCCCGGTGACGAGCAGCAGCAGGAAAAGGATTACCCGCGGGTCCTGAAGCTGGAACGCCCAGCCCACTGCGGCGCCGCCGGCACGCAGCGCGAGCAGCGCGCCGCCCAGCGCGAGGCAAGTCAGCACCACGCCAGCGGTATAGGCCAGGGCTTCGCCCCGCGGGTTGCCGCTATCGTCGCCCGCCTTGACCAAGCTCAGTGCCTTGAGGCTGAGAATCGGAAAGACGCAGGGCATGATATTGAGGATCACGCCGCCGACCACCGCACCCAGGAATGCGAGCAGCGCAGTGACGATCCAGCCTTCCGACGGGGCGGCGGCGGCGGTCGCTAGGGCCGATGCGGAAGGCGGCGGAACGGTTCCGGGCGAAGCGGACAGCGCGAACCCCTGGCTGCCGAAGGCGAGCACACCTTCGATTGCCGGCAGGCTGCGCTTGGCGGGAGTTTCGACGACGATCCGGTCGCCGTCACGCACTACGCGCTGGGGCGCGGCATAGTCGATCGCACCATCGGTGACCGGGAAGAAATAGCCTTCGCCCGAGACCGTAGCGGCGGCGGGGAAGGGAACGCCCAGCCGGAAGATATTGCCATCGACCTGATAGGTTGCCTGTGAGCCGAGCGGGCGGGGCAGCGCGGCGCGCCAGGCATCGAAGCGAGCGCGGCGGTCTGTAGAGACCGCGCCGTCACCGATCGTCAGCGCGGTCGCCAGCTCGGCCTTTTCGGGGACGCAGATTTCGTTGGTGCAGACCAGGTAGTCGAGCTTGACCTTGACCGGGAACGCCGTGCCGGGCTGGGCCCCGAGCGGCAGCTTGAGCGTGACGAACTGGGCGAACGGCGCCTCGTAGACATAGTTCATCAGCCCGCCGATGATCAGCCGATGCGGCACCGGATAGCGCAGCGGGCCTGCACTCGCCCCGGCGGGCAGCGTCCATTCGGCGCGGGCGGGCAGGCCGGCATCGCCGGGGTTCTGCCAATAAGCGTGCCAGCCCTTCTGCGGCGTCGAGGCGAAGGCGAGGGTGACTTCGCTGCCCGGCGCGGGCCGATCGGTCTCGGCGACCAGCTCGATGCGGACGTGCGGGCCCTTGTCCTGCGCCGACGCAGGGGCCGCTACAAACAGTGTCGCGAGCGACATCAGCACGAAACGAATCCACACCATGTCCTGTCCTTGCTCAGGATCGACCGATCGACAATAGCTGGGCGTATAATCCCTCGACTGGAGTCTGCTCCGCAATGAAGTTCGTGCCCATCGCAGCGCTCGCGCTGCTCGCCGCCACGCCCGCAGCCGCCCAGCAGGCGCCGGCACCCGCGCCGCAGACTCCGCCCAAGCTGCTGGTGGTGATCTCGGTCGATCAATTCTCGGCAGACCTATTCGCCGAATATCGCAGCCAGTTCCGCGAGGGTTTCGCGCGGCTGCTGTCGGGCGCGGTATTCCCGTCGGGCTATCAGAGCCACGCCGCGACCGAGACCTGCCCGGGGCATTCGACGATCCTCACCGGCGCACGGCCGGCGCGCACCGGGATCATCGCCAACGACTGGACCGACTTCAGCGCGCCGCGCGAGGACAAGACGGTCTATTGCGCCGAGGATGAGAGCGTCCCAGGCAGCAATTCGAAAGAATACACCGTCTCGGACAAGCATCTGAAGGTGCCGACGCTCGGCGAATGGATGAAGCTTGCCGACCCCGAGAGCCGCGTCGTCTCGGTCGCCGGCAAGGATCGCGCCGCGGTGATGATGGGCGGGCACAAGGTTGACGAGCTCTGGTGGTGGGGCGGCAAGAGCTTCGTCTCCTATGCCGGGCGCGCCGAGCCGGCGATGGTCACCCGCGTCAACGCCGGGGTGACCGAGCGGATCGCCGAGGCGCAGGAGCCGATGGCGCTGACGCTCTTCTGCCAGGCACGCAGCCGCGCGATCCCGGTGACGACGACGATGTCGGTGGGTGACGGACGCTTCGCGCGCGCCGCTGGCGACATCCGCGGCTTCCGCGCATCGCCCGAATTCGACGAGGCGATCCTCGCGCTCGGTGCCGGGCTCGCCACCGACATGAAGCTGGGGCAGGGCGCGCATACCGACCTGCTGATCGTCGGCGCTTCGGCGACCGATTATGTCGGCCATGGCCTGGGCACCGAGGGCAGCGAGATGTGCCTGCAGATGGCCGCGCTCGACCAGGCGCTGGGCAAGCTGTTCGCAGTGCTCGACCGGAGCGGCGTTGACTATGCCGTGGCGCTGACCGCCGATCATGGCGGCCATGACCTGCCCGAGCGCAACCGCGATCACGCCGCGCCGATGGCCGTGCGTGTCGATCCGGCGCTGTCGGCGACCGCGATCGGCAAGCAGGTTGCAACGAAGCTGGGGATCGCCGGGCCGACCCTGGTCGGCAGCACGGCGGGCGACGTCTATTTCGATCCCAAGCTGACCAAGGCGCAGCGCATCGCGGTGCAGGCCGAGGCGATCCGGCTGTATTCGGCGCACCCCCAGGTCCAGGCAGTGCTTACGCGCAGCCAGATCGCGGCGACGCCGGCGCCCAAGGGACCGCCTGAGACGTGGAGCCTGCTCGAGCGCGCCCGCCAGTCCTATGAACCGTCGCGTTCGGGCGATCTCGTCGTCGCGCTCAAGCCGCGGGTAACTCCGATCGCCAGCCCGGGACCCGGCTATGTCGCGACGCATGGCAGCTTCTGGGACTATGACCGCCGCGTGCCGATCCTGTTCTGGCGCAAGGGCATGACCGGGTTCGAACAGCCGCTGTCGATCGAGACGGTGGACATCGCACCGACCCTGGCCGGACTGATCCATGTGCCGGTGCCAGTGCAGATCGACGGGCGGTGCCTGGATCTCGACTCGGGGACGGGCAGCACCTGCAACTAGGATTTGGCGAGCCAAGTTTTACGGTTTTTACGGTGAACCAGCAATCTTGTTGCGTGTAGTTGTAACAATCGTTCGTTTGCGGGTGAGGATTTTCGACGGTTTCAAAGAGCGAAGGAAAGAGCGTCGCACGGGAAATCCTACATTGCGAGGGGTTCTCCCTCTCCCCTAGTGGGAGCATCGGGTCGGTCATGCCCCCGGTATGACCTAAACAGCGCGGAGCGCTGTTTACCCTGATGCTGGAGGGAGCCGATTAAATCGGCGGTTGGGTGAGGGGAATGTGACTCATCAGACGTCCCCCTCATCCTCCCACGCCTTCAGCGCGCGCCTTCCTTCTCCCACAAGGGGAGAAGGAGCTTATCTCCGCTCGAAGGCCCGCATCCCGCTCAGCCGGTTGTTGCTCAGCTCGATCGTCGAGCCGCTGAGATCCGCCACGAACGCCGGGTTGGCCGGCGCGCCGGGCGCCATGCTGGCGGTATTGTCCTCCACCCGCAGCCCGGCGGACGGATAGGTCCGGCCCTCGGCCGCCACCACGATCAGCCCCGAATGATTGTCCTTGCTCTTGCCCTGGACGAAGGTGTTGCGCGCGATCAGCCCGGTGCCGCCTTCGGACAGGTCGATCATGTAGTTGGTCTTCTTGCCGGCGCTGTCGTCGAAGCTCGAATCGGTGATGCTGACCCGGCGCGCGCGCAGCTTGACGTAATGCCCGCCGGTGCCGCGCTCGAAGCGCGAGCGGGTGACCGAGACGTCGCCGTCGACCGCGAGATAGATCGCATGGCTGCAATTCTCGGTCTCGCACTGGCCGAGGCCGGAGAAAGTGGTGCGATCGATGCTCACGCGGCGGACGGTCTCGTGCCCGCCGCCGAGGATGCCTTCCTGGCTGTCGAGGAACATCGAGTTGGTGATCGTCAGGTCGCCCATCTCATGGCGGATGCCGGCGCCGTTGCCGTCGGAGACCGCATAGCCGCGGAAGACGATGCCATCGATCGTCGAGCCGCGGCCGCGCAGCACGAAGCCGGCTTTTTCCTCGCAGACTTCCTTTTCGAAGATCACCGTGCCGGGCTGGCGCGCCTTGAACGTGATCTTGCCGCCCGTCTGGACAGTGCATTGGCGATAGGTGCCCGGCGCGATCAGGATCGTCGCATCGTCGTCGCGGATCGCAGTGACTGCCTCGTCGATCGAGGCATAGCCCTGACCGGTCTCGGCGACGACGAACGGGGCAGGTCGCTCCTGCGCGGCGGCAGGGGCGGCGAGGGCGAGGAGTAGAATGGAAGCGCGCATGCCGCGACTATGCGCGACAGGTGGAAAGACCGGGTTAACCCGTGCGGAGGAGCCGGCGGGCAACCGGCTCCTCCTCCGGTTCCCTAGAACCGGATGCCGACGCCGGTGGTGACCTTGTTCGAGGTCACGCCGCTGGCATAATCGGTGTAGCGATATTCGCTCTTCCAATAGGCGCTGGGGGTGAGCTTCACTTCGACGCCGGCGCCGACCAGCACGCCGTCGAGATCGTCCTTCACGCTGGTGGTAACGCCGGCGACGGTCTGATCCTCGCGCAGCTGGAGATTGGCATAGCCGACCTTGCCATAGAGCAACGCATTGGGGGTGATCGGAGTGCCGATCCGGCCGGCAAGCGTGAGCTCGCGACGCTTGCGCAGCTCGCTGCCATCGGTGGCGTTGCCGGAGGCGAAGCGCACGTCGGAGAGGTTCACGCCGCCTTCAATACCAGCGATCAGGTTCGGCACGATCGCCGCGTCATAGCCGAGCGCGATGCCATAGCCGAGGTCGGACTGCTTGGCCTTGCCGTCACCGCCGAGGGTGGCGAGATCGAAGCGCAGCTGGTCGAGGCCGATGCTGGCTTCGGCGCGCGGGCCGGTGAAATCAGTGGCGTCCTGCGCGAAGGCGGGGGTGGCTGCGAACATCGCCGCGGTGAGGAGGAGGATGTGAAGCCTGGTCATGAAATACTCCTGTACTGGCGCGCCCGAAGGGGGACCGGGCGCTGGGAGCCAGTTGGGGAGCAGGAGTCTCGGCTGGATTTCGGTTCGTTGCGGGAGTGCGCGGGTTTGTGTCGGGCCTTCGACTCCCCTCCCTGCAAGGGAGGGGCAGGGGGTGGGTGCGAGCGTAGCGAGCCCATCGAGCGGCTCGGAAATAAAGAAAAGGTCGGGCATCGAGCCCGACCTTTTCTTACCCACCCCTAGCCCCTCCCTGAGAGGGAGGGGAAATCGGGCCTACCCCCGCAGCATCTTGATGATGCCGGAGAAGTCGAGCGTCGCGCCTTCGCCATTGGCGAATTGCTCGTAGAGCTCCTCGGCACGCGCGGCCATCGGGGTTTCAGCGTCGACGCTGGCGGCTGCTTCGAGGGCCAGCTTCAAGTCCTTGAGCATCAGCGCGGCGGCGAACCCGCCTTGATAGTCGCGGTCGGCCGGGGTTTCCGGGCCGACGCCGGGGACCGGGCAGTAGCTCGTGATCGACCAGCTCTGGCCCGAACTGACCGAGGCGATGTCGTAGAGCTTCTGCAAATCGAGCCCGAGCTTCTCGGCGAGCGCGAAGCTCTCGCACGTCGCGATCATCGTCGCGCCGAGCATCATGTTGTTGCAGATCTTGGCGCCCTGGCCCGCGCCGCCGGCGCCAGCGTGGATGACGGCCTTGCCCATGTCCGACAGGAAGGGCTCCGCGCGGGCGAACGCCGCTCCGCTGCCACCGACCATGAAGGTGAGCGACCCGGCATTGGCGGCGGCGATTCCGCCCGAGACAGGGGCGTCGACTGCGGCGAGGCCGTGTGCGGCGGCGGCTTCGGCGACGCGGCGCGCGGTGGCGACGTCGATCGTCGAGCAGTCGATCAGGATCGCGCCGGCATCGGCGTGCGGCAGGATGTTGCCGGTGTAGACGGCTTCGACATGGCGGCCGGCGGGGAGCATCGTGATCACCGCCTCTGCGCCCTCTATCGCGGCATTGGCGTCCTCGGCGGGGAGGCAGCCGGCCTTCTTCGCCTTGTCGAGCGCCTCGGCCGAGAGATCGAAAGCGCGGACGTCGTGGCCCGCTTTTGCGAGGTTGGCGGCCATCCCGCCGCCCATGTTGCCGAGCCCGATGAATGCGATGCGTGCCATTACGGTCTCCAATTTCCCCGAGCGGTGAATAGCGTCGCACCGAGCCAGAACACCCCGCTCATCAATATTGCGGCGAGGTAGAACCACCAGGGTGCGGCTGGCTGTCCCTGGTGCAAGTTGAGCACCGTAACGGCCGCCAACACCCCCAGGAACAGGATCACGGACCTGCGCATCGAGCGGCCTACCCGGCCGAAAAAAGCTGCCCGTGCGTCTTTCACTTCAACGACCCGTCCAGTTGCCCGGACGTTTCTCGACGAAGGCCGTCATGCCTTCCTTCTGGTCCGCGGTGCCGAACAACGCATGGAATAGCCGGCGTTCGAACTGGACGCCTTGCGCCAGATTGGTCTCGAACGCCGCGTTGACCATTTCCTTGTTCGCCAGCACTGCCAGCGGCGCCATGCCGGCGATCGTCGCGGCGGTCTTGACTGCGTCGTCAACTAGGTCGGCCGCCGGAACGATGCGTGCGACCAGCCCGGCGCGCTCGGCCTCGGCGGCGTCGATCATCCGGCCGGTTAGGCACATCTCCATCGCCTTGGCCTTGCCGACCGCGCGCGCGAGCCGCTGCGAGCCGCCCATGCCGGGGGAGACCGCGAGCTTGATCTCGGGCTGGCCGAACTTCGCCGAGTCCGCGGCGAGAATGAAGTCGCACATCATCGCGAGTTCGCAGCCGCCGCCCAGCGCATAGCCGGCGACTGCGGCGATGATCGGCTTGCGGGTGCGGGTGAACGCGTCCCAGCCGGCGAAGAAGTCGTGGCCGTACATGTCGGCAAAGCCCTGCGCCTGCATCTCCTTGATGTCGGCGCCCGCGGCGAACGCCTTTTCGCTGCCGGTGATCACTGCGCAGCCCTGCGCGGAATCCTTGTCGAACGCGGCCATGGCGTCGAGCAGTTCGGAGAGGATCTGGCTGTTGAGCGCGTTCAATGCCTGCGGGCGATTGAGCGTGACGAGCGTGACGGCGCCGCGCTGCTCGACGAGGATCGTTTCGTAGGCCATTTCTGCTCCTTCAGGCCGGTGCCCAGGACTGGTCGTCGGGCAAGGGCGCGAAAATCTGGTCGATGACGTGATCGGTGACGCCTTCGATCGTGGCGGGCTGCCAGCGTGGTTCATTGTCCTTGTCGACGATCACCGCGCGGACGCCCTCGGCGAAATCGGGGCGCTGGACGACGCGCGACGCGACCGCGAATTCCTGCCGCATCTCGTCCTCGAAGCTCGGCATGTGCCGGCCCTGACGGACAAGATGGAGCGAGACCTTCATCGCCTGCGGGGACTTGGTCGCGAGCGTCGCGAGTTGCTCCCTGGCCCATAGCCCGCCATCGGCGGCGAGCGCGGCGACGATCTCCTCGAGCGTGTCGGCGGCGAACAGCCGGTCGATATCGTCGCGCTGCGTGAGGATCGCGGCGTCGCCGGGGGCTTCGGAGAGGGCGTCGAGCGTTGCGGCGATCGCCTGCGGGTCAGCGGCAATCTCGGCCTTGGCCTGGTCGAGCGTTGCGGCGGGGAGGTAGTGCGTGGCGAGGCCGAGCGCGAGGCAATCGGCGCCCGTCAGCCGCGCGCCGGTGAGCGCGATATACTCGCCGAGATGCCCGGGCAGGCGCGAGAGATACCAGCCGCCGCCGACATCGGGAAACAGGCCGATCCCGGTCTCGGGCATGGCAAGCTTCGTGTTCTCGGTCGCGACCTTGAACTTGGCGGGCTGAGAGATGCCGACGCCGCCGCCCATGGTGATGCCGTCCATGAACGCGACGACCGGCTTGGCATAGGTAAACAGCGCGTGGTTGAGCTGGTATTCGAGGCGGAAAAAGGCGCGCGCAGCCTCGCCGTCGCCGGCACCGCTTGTCGCGATCATCCGGATGTCGCCGCCGGCGCAGAAGCCGCGTCCGTCGGCATGATCGATCAGCACCGCCTCGACATCGGTATCGCCGCGCCACGCGGCGAGCGCCTCTAGCATAGTGGCGCACATCTCGGTGTTGAGCGCGTGTAGCGCCTTGGGGCGGTTGAGCCGCATGCGGCCGATGCGGCCTTCGGTGAAAGTGAGGAGGTCCTGGGTCACTGGCGGGTAAGCTCACGGCCGATGATCATGCGCATGACCTGGTTGGTGCCTTCGAGGATCGAATGGACGCGCAGGTCGCGCCAGAAGCGTTCGATCGGATAGTCCTGGAGATAGCCATAGCCGCCATGGAGCTGGAGCGCGCGGTCGACCACGCTGCTGCCGGTGTCGGTTGCGAGGCGCTTGGCCATGGCCGCGAAGCGAGTCTTGTCGGGCGCGCCGGCGGTGACCTTGGCGGCGGCTAGATAGAGGAGCGCGCGTGCGGCCTCGAGTTCGGTCGCCATGTCGGCGAGGACGAACTGGGTGTTCTGGAAGTCGGCGATCGGCTTGCCGAACTGCTGGCGTTCCTTGGTATAGGCGATCGCCTCGTCGAGGCAGCGCTGCGCGCCGCCCAGCGAGCAGGCGCCAATGTTGAGCCGCCCGCCGTCCAGCCCCATCATCGCGAAACGGAAGCCCTCGCCTTCGCCGCCGACGCGGTTCTCGACCGGCACGCGGACATCCTCGAAGGTAACCTGGCGGGTGGGCTGAGAATGCCAGCCGAGCTTGCGCTCGTTGGCGCCGAAGCTGACGCCGGGCATGTCCTTCTCGATGACGAGGCAGGAGATGCCCTTGGGGCCGTCCTCGCCGGTGCGGACCATCGTGACGTAGACTTCGTTCTCACCGGCGCCCGAGATGAACTGCTTCGAGCCGTTGACCATATAATGGCCGCCGTCCAGCACCGCGCGGGTCTTGAGCGCGGCGGCGTCGGAGCCCGATGACGGCTCGGTGAGGCAATAGCTCGCCAGCCGCTCCATCGTGATCAGGCTCGGGAGGTATTTGTCCTTGATCGTCCGCGACCCGAAGGTGTCGATCATCCAGCTCGCCATGTTGTGGATCGAGATGAACGCGCTGGTCGAAGGACAGCCATAGGCCATCGCCTCCATGATCAGCGCCGCCTCGAGCCGGCCGAGTCCGATCCCGCCCGATTCCTCCGAGACGTAGATCGAGGCGAAGCCGAGCTCGGCCGCGGCCTTGATCGTCTCGCGCGGGAAGATGTGCTTCTCGTCCCATTCCGCGGCGTGCGGCGTGATCGCATCGGCCGTGAACTGGCGCGCCATCTCCTGGATCTGGCGCTGCTCGTCGGTGAGGTCGAATTGGTTGGTCATGGGGCTTTCTCATGCAACACGCGCTCGGCGAAGAGGCGGTTGGCGAGGGGGATCTGATTGCGTTCGTACCAGCGCGGGGCGGGGAGGCCCTTCTCCCAGGCGAGCAGCTCGGTGAGCGTGCCGTTGGCGCTGGGGACATCGGGGGCGGCGGTCTTGAGCGGATCGGCGTAGGCGAAATCGGCGGTGACGATCTGCCAGCCATCCGCCCGGAGCGCCTTGACGAGATCGGCGATGTAGAGCGCGGCGATGTCCGTCTCGTGGAGCAGCATGACGTGCGGCGGCGAGCGGCCGATCGTCTTGACCATCAGTGCATCGGCAAAGTCGGCGGCCTGGACGTGGGTCTCGACATAGAGGTCGCGCAGCGCGGCCATGTCGATGGTCTTGCCAGCCTTTTTCGCGTCGATCGTCAGCTGCTCGATGTTCCAGTCCGAGCCCTCGGCGGTGACATAGCCGTTGGTCAGGCCGCGGGACGCGAGGCCGGCGCGGACGGCGTCGCGCTTGGCCTTGTCCTTGCCGCCTTCATCGAGAAACGGATAGCGGAACCAGGGGCGGCGGCCGGGACGCGGCTTGAGCCAGGCTTCGGCCTTATCGATGTCGGCGAGATAATCCGCGACCGCTGACTGGTTGAGGTGCGGATGGCTGAAGCTGTGGTTGGCGAGGACGTGCCCGGCGCGGACATAGGCATCGACCATCGCCGCGTCGCCGGGCTCGCGGATATTGCCCGGATTGACGAAGAACGCCGCCTGCTCGACGCGTGCTTTCTTCAGCGCCGCGATTAGCCGCGTACTACGCTCCTGCCTGGTGAGGAAGGCGCCGGCGCCGCGCGGCGCGTCATCGAAGGTGAGCGCGATGCGCTTCTGCGCGGTCGCCGCCGGGGCGAGCGTGAGCAGGATCAGCGCGAACGCAGCGGCGATGCTTCGGATCATGCGCATTTCCGATAGCGCAGCGCGCCGGGCATCGCATCGGCGCCCTGCTCGCGGCGGATCAGCGTGCTGCCGCCATCCTGTCCGTCGAGCACCATGCGCCGAGTCCAGCTCTGGCCCTCGCCCGACATGGCGAAATCGGCGACGATGCGGCTGGCATCGCGCTCCGCGACCCTGCCCAGCGTACCGCGCGATTCATAGAAGCTCAGCGTGCCGGTGGTGATCGTCAGCAGCCCCTTGGCGTCGCCGCGCTTCGAGGTGCAATCGGCGGCGACGAGGCCCCAGCGACCCTGCAGCGTGGCGGGGATGCCGGTGCCGCCGTCTGGAACGGGCATGGATGAAGGCGAGGCCGAAGCGGTCGGCGACGGAACAGCGGTTGGACTCGGCTCGGCGGCCTGGGGCGGGGCGGGCAGCGTGACGGTCTCGTTGCGCGGGATGGCGATCGTGTCGTTCGAAGACGCGGGCTCGCGATCGCCGCCGCAGCCCGCGAGCGAGAGGGCGGCGAGGGTGAGGGCTGGGATCATCGCAATGTTGCGCATGCTCGGTCTTTCAAGTCGTTCGAGTCGCTAGGCCAACGTCTGCCGATAGCGGGTCGATCCGCTCAGCCCATCGTCGGGATGACGAACGCGTCCTGGATGCGAGACGGGCCGCCGTCCTCGCTGCCGCCGGGAAGCGCAGAACCGTCGGGCCAACGCTGGGTGACGGTCTTGACCTTGGTCCAGAAGCGGACGCCTTCCATGCCGTGCTGGTTGACGTCGCCGAACGCGCTTCGCTTCCAACCGCCGAAGCTGTGATAGGCGACGGGCACCGGGATCGGCACGTTGATGCCGACCATGCCGACATTGACGCGCGCCGCGAATTCGCGCGCAGCATGGCCGTTGCGCGTGAAGATTGCGACGCCGTTGCCATATTGGTGCTCGCTCGGCAGGCGCAGCGCGGTCTCGAAATCGGGGGCGCGGACGATCTGGAGAACCGGGCCGAAAATCTCTTCCTTGTACGACTGCATATCGGTGGTGACGCGGTCGAACAGCGACGGGCCGATGAAGAAACCCTCTTCATGGCCCTGAAGCTGGAAGCCGCGGCCGTCGACGACGAGCTCGGCGCCTTCGTCGACCCCGGTCTGGATCCAGTTCTCGACGCGCTGCCTGTGTGCGGCGTTCACGACGGGGCCGTAATGCGCATCATTATCAGTAGAGACGCCCACGCGCAGCGAACGAATCGCAGGAAGCAGCTTTTCGCGGAGTGCGTCGGCGGTCTTGTCGCCGACCGGGACGACCACCGGCAGCGCCATGCAGCGCTCGCCGGCCGAGCCGAACGCGGCGCCCGAGAGATCGGCGACGACTTGGTCGAGATCGGCATCGGGCATGACGATGCCGTGGTTCTTGGCGCCGCCCATCGCCTGGACGCGCTTTCCGGCATCGACGCCGCGGCGATAGACATAATGCGCGATGTCGGAGGAGCCGACGAAGCTCACTGCCGAGATCGCGGGGTGGTCGAGGATCGCGTCGACCATTTCCTTGTCGCCATGGACGACCTGGAGGATGCCTTCGGGTAGCCCGGCCTCGAGCATCAGCTCGGCGAGGCGGACGGGGACAGACGGGTCGCGCTCGCTGGGCTTGAGCAGGAAGGCGTTGCCGCAGGCGATCGCGACGCCCGACATCCACAAGGGGATCATCGCCGGGAAATTGAACGGGGTGATGCCCGCGCCGATGCCGAGCGGCTGGCGCATCGAATAGACGTCGATGCCGGGGCCGGCGCCCTGGGTGTATTCGCCCTTGAGGACATGCGGGATACCGCAGGCGAATTCGATGACTTCGAGGCCGCGCTGGATGTCGCCCTTGGAGTCGGCGATGACCTTGCCGTGCTCGGAGGAGAGCAGGTGCGCGAGTGCGTCGATGTTCGCCTCGACCAGCTCCTTGAACTTGAACATCACGCGGGCGCGGCGCTGGGGATTGGTCGCGGCCCAGGCCGGTTGCGCGGCCTGGGCGGCGGCGACGGCGCGGTCGAGATCGGCCTGGGTGCCGAGCGACACGCGCGCCTGGACCTGACCGGTGTTGGGATCGAATACGTCGGACTGGCGGCCCGCGGCGGCACCCGGATTCCCGGCGATGAGGTGATCGATCGTGCGCATAAACTCTCCTGCGGCGGGCGCGATGGCCCGACTCGTCGTG
Organism: Sphingomonas sp. LM7; assembly: GCF_002002925.1. Taxonomy (NCBI): domain Bacteria; kingdom Pseudomonadati; phylum Pseudomonadota; class Alphaproteobacteria; order Sphingomonadales; family Sphingomonadaceae; genus Sphingomonas; species Sphingomonas sp. LM7. The sequence continues at coordinate 3,954,812 of NZ_CP019511.1, forward strand.
TAATTTTATTGCGCAATGGCATAGGTCTCAAGCGCTGTCAGCCCCAACTATATCGCGTCACCCCGGCCTTGTGCCGGGGTCCACAGTGCTGCGGGCTGAACATCGAGAATGTCACGAGGGGGGTGCCGCAGGCGAGGGAACTCCTGCATCTCGAAGGAGAGCATTGGTGGCGCGGTGGACCCCGGAACAAGTCCGGGGTGACGAACTTATGTCGGGAAGGACCGCTTCAGACCTTGGTGCGTCCGATCGGCACGGGGAGGAGGCGGCCCTGTTCGTCGGGGACGATCATCACTTCGACGCCGAAGGCTTCGCGCAGCGGCTGGTGCGCCAGCGCTTCCGCCGCGGTTCCGAAGGCGACCACTTCGCCTTGCTTGAGCAGCAGCACGTCATCGGCGGCGCGGGCAGCCTGGACGAGATCGTGGAGGACTATCACCACCCCCATGCCGTCCGCGGCGAGCGCGCGGAGCTGGTCGAGCAGCCCGAGCTGGTGGACGGGGTCGAGACTGGCGAGCGGCTCGTCGGCGAGCAGCCATTGCGGTTCGCCGGCAAGGACGCGGGCGAGCAGGACGCGGGCGCGCTCGCCGCCGGAGAGCTGGTCGGTGCCGCGATCGGCGAGGGGCATCGTGCCGGTCGCGGCGAGCGCGGCGCCGATCGCCATCGCGTCGGCCTCGGAGGTGCCGGCGAAGGGCGAGCGGTGCGGCAGGCGCCCGAGTGCGACCAATTCACGCACCGACAGGTTCCAATGGACCGTCGCGTCCTGGGGCAAATAGCCGATCAGCCGGGCGCGTTCGCGCGGCTCGATCCGGGCGATTTGGCGGGTTCCCAGGCGGACATGCCCGGCATCGGGGTCGAGCAGGCCGGCGAGCGTCTTGACCAAGGTCGACTTGCCCGAGCCGTTGGCACCGAGGATGGCGGTGACGCGGCCCGGCTGGAAGGCGGCGGTGACGTTGTTCAGCACGCGGCGGTTGCCGAGGCTGACGGCGAGGTCGCTGACGCTCAGCTCCATGCCGACCGCCGCATTTTCAGCAGGAGCAGGAAGAAGAACGGCGTGCCGAGCAGCGCCATCGCCACGCCCAGCCGGATTTCGCTCGCACCCGGGCCGAGCCGAACGAGGCTGTCGGCGGCGAGGACGAGCGCGGCGCCGCCGAGTGCGCTGGGCAGCAAGAGCGCCGAGGGCTTGGCGCCGGTGAGGGGGCGGAGAAGGTGAGGGACGATCAGTCCGACGAAGCCGACCACCCCGGTCACTGCGACGCTGGCGCCGACCGCGAGGCCTGCACCGAGGACGATCAGCATCTGGGTGCGCTGGAGCTTCACCCCGAGCGAGCGCGCCGCCGCTTCGCCGAGCGTGAGGGCGTCGAGCGCGCGGCCGGTGAACAGGAGCAGCGCCGATCCGGTCACGATGAAGGGCAGCGCGAGGTGCACCTCGGCGAAGCTGCGGTCGGTGAGCGCGCCCATGATCCAGTCGATGATCTCGGCGGTGGCATAGGGATTGGGCGCGATCGAGATCAGGAAGGCAGTAAGCGCGCCGGCGAGGCTGGCGAGCACGGTGCCGGCGAGGATGAAGGCGACCTGGCTGTCGGCGCGCCATGCCAGCCCGGCGAGCAGCAGCATCGATCCGCAGGCAGCGACCATCGCGGCGCCGAAGATGACGAGCGGTGCGCTGGCGGCGAAGATGACGATCGCCGCCACCGCGCCGAGCGCAGCGGAGGAGGAGACGCCGACCACTGCCGGATCGGCGAGCGGGTTGCGCAGATAGCCCTGGAGCACCGCGCCGGTGAGGCCGAGCGCAGCGCCGATCGCGAGGCCGAGGATCGCGCGGGGCAGGCGGAGTTCGGCGACGATCCACCAGCGCGGGTCGTTCGAGAACCAAGCGGCGGGGGGCACCCAGATCTTGCCGGCCATCAGCGAGCCGGCGAAGAGCAGAGTGACGAGGGTGGTGAGGAGGATCAGGAGGAGAGGTCGGTTCATGACCGCTCACCTTCACTCTTCCGGTGCTTTGCGCCTCCGTCCCTCTCCCGAGAGAAGTAAGGGGCCTGTCCGGCATGGCTGGGTGGGAAGGGTGAGGGTGACTGGCTCATTCGCCCGCCTCGCGCCGCACTTCGGCCAGCCGCGTCATCGCCTTTGCGATCACCGGCCCGCCGCAATTGACGAGGCTGCGCTCGAACCGCGCATGGTGGACCTTGGCGCGCGCGCGGGCGAGTGCCCAGCCGCGCATCTGCGCCGCGCGCGAGCCGGCGTCGCGGCCGGACTGGTCAGGGACGAGCATCACCCGCGGGGGATCGACCACGACATGTTCGATCGGAAGATAGCCGGTATTCTGGAGCCCATAATGCGCAGCATGGTCGCTGAAGCCTGCCTTGACCATCATCTCGTCGAGCAGGGTGCCGCCGCCGGACACGGTATTGCCGCCGATCCAGAGCAGGGCAGGGACGAGCGGGCGATCGGTCTGTGCATCAGTCACCGCCTTGTCGATCCGCGACAGCATCGCCTCGCCGGCGGGAACGGCGTCGACTGCGGCGGCGATCTCGCGGACCTGCGCCTTGCTTTGGTCGATCGTGCTCGCCCAGCCGAGATAGAGTGTCTTCAGGCCGGCCCGGGCGAAGGCTTCGCGGGTCGAGGGCGACGTGAAGCTGTCGGCGATGACGAGATCGGGTCGCAGCGCGAGGATTTCCTCGGCGGTGCCATGGTTGACGGCGAACCGGCGCGCGACCTCCATCGAAATCGAGGACGCGCCGGGGTCACGCGAATAATGGCTGATCGCGGCGATGCGGTCGGGCGGGATCAGTTCGACCAGCATCGCATCGGCGCACGGATTAAGCGACACGATCCCGCCTCCGTGCGGCGAAGGCTGCGCCGCGCATCCGGCTGCCATGAGGCAGAGAAGCGCGGCAACCCGCATCAGTTGAGCTTGATCCGCACGCCGGCATAGGCTGCGCGGCCATAGGTGCCGTAGCCAGAGACGACTTCGTACTGCTCGTCGGTGACGTTCTCGACACGGCCGTACACTGCGAAGCGATCGCCGATCGGCATCTCGGCGCGGATGCTGCCGAGCGCGAAGCCATCGATCGGAGTGAAGTTGCCCTGATCGTTGAAGCTGTCCCCGACGATCGTCACCGTGCCTCCCAGCGAAAGCCCGAACGGCAGGCGGTAATCGGCCGAGAGACTGGCGGTGTCCTGCGGACGGCGCGCCAGCTGGTTGCCTTCATAGCCCGCCGAACGGTTCTCGGCGTCGGTATAGGTGTAGTTGGCGGTGACGGTAAACGCCTCGACCGGCTTGAGCGCGAGTTCGATTTCGACGCCCTCGGCGCTGGTGCGGGCGATATTGGCGTAGGTGAAGCTGACCAGGTCGAAGTCGATCTGGTTGCGGGTGTCGCGGTGGAACCAGGTCACGCCCAGCTTCGCCGCGCCGCCGAGCGCCGACTGCTCGATGCCGGCTTCCCAGCTCTTGGCGGTCTCGGGCTGGAGGGTGTCGGTGCCGTAGAAGGGCGCGAACAGCTGATAGAGCGTCGGCGCCTTGAAGCCCTCGCCATAGCTGGCGCGGAGCAGGGTATTGTCGAGCGGCTTGACCGCGGCATTGACGCCCCAGGTCGTCTGCCCGCCAAAGCGGCTGTGATCGTCGTTGCGGATGCCCGCGGTGAGCGTCACCGCTTCGACCGGCGTGACGATCGCCTGCCCGTAGAAGCTGGTGATGTCGGCGCGGTACGTATCGGCGCCGTCATAGAAGCGCAGATTCTCGCGCTCGGCACCGAAGGTCACGCGGAGCTGGTCGACCAGCTTTGCGTCGCCGCGATATTCGTAGCGCTCGCTACGGCCGCGATAGAGATAGGCGGGGCCGTCGCCCGGGATCGACGGATCGAAGCCGTCGCGGTTGATGTCGGCGATGGTGAAGGCGACGCGGTTCGAAAGTGGACCGAAATCAGCGAACAGCCCGGCATAGCCATACAGCTCCTGCCCGGTGGTATATTCGTCGGTGTCGGCGAAGCTGTACGCCGGGGCAGGGAAGCCGTCGATCTCGAGACGCGAATTGGCGTAATAGCCGCGCAGGTCGGCGCCGAAGCCCGGTGCGAACTCGACGCGAAGGCGGCCGCTGGCATTATATTGACGATAGCCGTCGGCTTCGGTGCCCGAGGCGGCCTGCGAGACGCCGTCGGTGCGGAAATAGCCGCCGGTCAGCGCGCCCTGGACCGTATCATTGCCCGCTGCGATCGCGGCGTTGGCAGAGATCTGATCGGCATAGCCATATTCGGCATTGGCGCGCGCCGCGATGCCGTCCACCGGCGCCTGCGTCACGACATTCACCACGCCGCCCAGCGCCTGGCTGCCCCAGATCACCGAGTTGGGCCCGCGCAGGATCTCGACACGCTCGACTGCGCTGGTGAGCAAGTTGCCGAAGTCGAACGCCGCGCTGGGCGAGGAGGGATCGTTGGCGCGGACGCCGTCGATCAGCACCAGCGTTTGCGCATCCTCGGCGCCGCGAATGCGCACTGCGGTGAGCGCGCCGGGGCCGCCGTTGCGCGTCGAAGTGACGCCCGGGGTGGTGGCGAGCAGATCGGACAGCGAGACGGTCTGGCGCGTCTCGATCGTCGCGCGGTCGAGCACGGTGATCGAACGGCCGGTAGTCTCGGCTTCCTGCTCGACGCCCGATGCGACGACGACGATCTGGTCATCGTCCGATTGGGCATGCGCCACGGCCGGCAGCAATGCGGCCGAGGCATAGAGAAACAGCTTGAACTTGGTCACGGTAAGACACCTTCGTCAGGGGTCGTCTCGCCGAAAGCTGGCGCGGCGACCCGGTTAAACGGTGTCGCTCACGCAAGGGCATAGCCCTCGTTCGCCCGGTGCACCCCGCCCGCGCAAAGGAATCGACTGTGACTGGCAGGTCTCCTGGCTCCCGGGTCACTGCATTCGCGCCGCCTTCCCGGAAAAACTCCAGTGGCATGATGACGCTAACGCTCGCCGGTTACAGTTGCGGGGGCAGCCTCGGGTTTGAACCGAGTTCCCTTTTCATCCCCCTCGCAGGGGACACCCGTCACGGCCGCGGCCTCTACGCGGGGCGTGCGCTCGCTGCAACTGCGAAAAAATTCCAATTGTCACGGTTGTGTAACCAACGGTGAAGTCCGCGTTTACCAGCACGGCGTAGGGCAGGGGCCATGAAGGTCGCCCAACTTGCTCCGCAGCCAGACCCGAATCCGGGCTGGCTCACCGATGCCGAAGCCGATCCGCCCTGGCTGACGCTGGAGGATTCGCTGTTCAAGGCAGTCGATCTGTTCAACTCGGACACCGACCTGCGGCTGATGCCGGTGGTCGATGCGTCGCACCGCCCGGTCGGCGCGATCTTCGAGAAGGACGTGCGGCGCCTGCTGCTCAATCCGTTCGGCCACGCGCTGCTGCGCAATCCCTATTTCGGGCATGGCGTCGTGCGACATGTCCGCGCCTGCCCGGTCGCCGAAGCCGCGACCGATATCGGCGCGCTGCTCCACGCCTATCGCGCGGCAAGCGGCAGCGAAGGGATGATCCTGACGCGGGGCGGCCGGCTGGCGGCAGTGATCGGCAATCGCCGCCTGCTCCATCTCGCGGCAGAATATGAGCGCAGCAGTGCTGCCACCCGCGTCGCGCGCGCCGAGCGGATCGAGCGCGCCAGCGAGCGGTTCGAAGGCGAAGTCGCGACGCTGGCGCAGGCACTGGGTGGGCTGTCGGCGGAGCTGCAGCGCAGCGCCGCATCGAGCGCGGATCGCGCCGCCGAAGTGGGCAACCGCGCCGTCGCAGTTGCTTCGGCCGCGTCGCAGACCAGCGACAATATGCGCGAGATCGCCGCGCGCGGGCGCGAGCTGGCGGGCTCGCTGGAGCATATCGAAAGCAGCACCCAGGCCGCCGAAGCCGCGGCGGGCAAGGTATCGGCGCTGGTCCGCGCCGGCAGTGCCCGCACCCGCGAGCTGCACCGCGCGGCGCAGACGATCGATTCGGTGATCGCGCTGATCAGCGACATTGCCGGGCAAGTGAACCTGCTGGCGCTCAACGCGACGATCGAGGCAGCGCGCGCGGGCGAGGCGGGGCGGGGCTTCACCGTGGTCGCCAACGAAGTGAAGCAGCTGTCCAACCAGACCGGAGTCGCCGCGGGCAGAATCGCCGCGCATGTCGACGAGATCCGCCGGGGCATCGACGATGTCACGCTGGGCCATGTCCAGGTCGAGGACGCGATCGCATCGATGGTCGACCTTGCCGCGGGCGTCCAGGCGGCGATCGTCGCGCAGGAAGGCGCCACGCGCACGATCGCGCGCAATGTCGAGGAAGCAGTGGGTGCCAGCACGGCGATCCGCAACGATGTCGAGGCGATCGGCGGCACGTCGCGCGTGGCTTCGGACAGCGCCGGGGACATGCATGCGCTCGCCGCGCGGCTGCATCATGATGCGGGTGCGCTCTCGACGGAGCTGGAGGCCTTCCTCGCCGAGCTACGCCGCGCCTGACCTGCCGGCGCTTCCGCTATCTCATTGAGAAGGTGGAACGGGCGGCGCGGGGCGGCGTTGTGGCACGCGAGGAGGACCCCTGAATGAAAAAGCTTCACTTGATCTTGGGATTCACGTCTGCGCTCGCGCTTTCGGCGTGCGGCGGCAACGAGACCACCACGACCACAACCAACACGGTCACTACCGATAACGGCGTCGTCGTGCCGGCGGACGCCAATCTGGCCGACAATGCGCTGACCACCGGCGAGCCGCTGTCGCCGGCGCAGAAATTCGTCAATGAAGTCGGCGCGAGCGACTATTTCGAAGTCGAGGCCGGCAAGATCGCGCAGGACAAGGCCAAGGCCCAGACGCTGAAGGATTTCGGCAAGCTGATGGTCGAGCACCACAATGCTTCGACCGAGAAGCTCAAAACCGCCGCCGGCAAGGCGAGCCCGGTGATCGCGCCCAACCCGGCGCTCAACACCGAGCAGGAAGCCAATCTCGAAGCGCTGCGCCAAGCTGACGACGCGGCATTCGACGCGCTCTACAAGACCCAGCAGGTCGCGGCGCACGAAAAGGCGCTGGCGGCAGTCAAGGCCTATGCCGCGGGCGGCGAAGTCGCCGAGCTCAAGGCATTCGCCAAGGAAGCCGAGAAAGTGGTCCAGGCGCACCTGACCAAGATCAAGAGCCTGTAACCCCCGTTCCAGGCTCTCGAGAGAGGCGTCGTCCGATCGGGCGGCGCCTCTTTTCTTTGGAGTTCAAGCCGCCTGTTCCTGCGCGACATCGGGCACCGCACGCGGCCCGGTCGCAGCGGCGTCGTTGCCGACGCGCTTGAGCCGGCCGTCGACATGGCCGCCATTCTCGATCGTGATGTCCTCATATTCGACATCGCCGAGGATCCGGGCCGAGCGCTCGACAGTCAGGTGCCGCACGCGCACGCTGCCTTCGACCGTGCCGGCGATCCGCGCCGTGTCCGCCGTGACGCCGCCGACGATTCGGCTTTCCGGGCCCTGGACGAGGTTGCCGCACTCGACATCGCCTTCGATGCTGCCGTCGATATGCAGGTCGGCGGTCGCCCGGACGTTGCCGGTCACTGCCATGTCGGGACCGATCACCGAGAACATGCCGCGTCCCCGGCCATTGCCCTGGCCCGATGCCGAACGCTCCTCGCGGCCCTTGCTGCTGAACACAGGCTCACTCCCCCAATACGGGACTCGAAGTCCGTTCCGGATGCGTAGCATGAGTGGGGGCATCCGGCAGACCCCAGAATGCGACGAACGGCTCGTCGCGGAGATTGTCGTTGGCCGCGGGCCGTGTGGCGTGGCGAATCATCAGTGTCGCGGCGGCCAGCATCGCCAGCGCGCCGACGGTGCCGATCGCGGGGCTGTGCAGCGCTGCCGCAACGATCCCGGCGACCACGCCGGCAAGCCCGAGTGCGGCGAGCAGTTGGAGTCTGCGCGTCTGGTGAATTTGGTGCGCCGCGAGCGCGAGCGGGATCAGCAGCGCCAGCGATCCCGGGCCGGGTAGCGACGCGGCAATCAGCGCGGCGGGAAACGCGGCGGCGGAAGTGGGGGAGGGCGTGACGCTGGTCTGGGCGAGATGGCAGGCGAGCAGCCCGGCGCCGGCGGCGAAGAACAGGCCGGTCAGCGACTCGCGGCCAAGCGATTCGAGCAGCTGCCACGCGCCGGGGTGCGGCGTGCCGACTGCGCCGAGCAGCAGCGTCGTCGCGACGGCGAGAAGCGCAGGCGCTAGCCTAGCGGGAATCGGCCGGATGACGGCGCCGTGTCCGGGTGGGTGCAGCATGTTGGACATGCCTTAGCGCCCGATGCGTTGACGCTCTGTTATCCCCGGGGCGCCCCATTGACCGCCTATGCCTGCGCAGCTATAGGCGCCACCGTTCCGCGAGGGCCCCATGGGGCGCAAGACTCGGGGAACAAAGAGCTGAACGTTGCTGGAGACGCAATGGCCCGGGGGGTCAAAGACACCCGGGGCCTTTTCGTATTCTGTAGAGTCTGGGCTCCAGCAAAGTAACCGCCGGATCATCCGGTAACGCAAAGGTGAAGGGCTTCATGCCAACGATCAACCAGCTGGTCCGCAAGGGCCGCGAACCGCAGAAGGCCAAGTCCAAGGTCCCTGCGATGGAGCAGAACCCGCAGAAGCGCGGCGTCTGCACCCGTGTCTACACCACGACCCCGAAGAAGCCGAACTCGGCACTCCGCAAGGTTGCGAAGGTCCGCCTGACCAACCAGCGCGAAGTCATCAGCTACATTCCGGGCGAGGGCCACAATCTTCAGGAGCACTCGGTGGTCCTGATCCGCGGCGGCCGCGTGCGCGACCTTCCCGGCGTTCGCTATCACGTCCTTCGCGGCGTGCTCGATACGCAGGGTGTGAAGGATCGCCGCCAGTCGCGTTCCAAGTACGGCGCCAAGCGTCCGAAGTAAGCCGGTCGCTTTTGCGATCATTTACGGCTGAAGTTTAGAAGGAAGATATCAGATGGCTCGTCGTCGTCGTCCCGAAAAGCGGGAAATCCTGCCTGATCCCGTGTACGGGGATGAGGTTCTCACCAAGTTCATGAATTCGGTCATGCTGGACGGCAAGAAGTCCGTGGCCGAGGGCATCGTCTACACGGCGCTCGAAACCGTCGAGCAGCGCGCCAAGCGCGAGCCGATCGGCGTGTTCCATGAAGCACTCAACAACATCAAGCCGGGCATCGAGGTCCGTTCGCGCCGCGTCGGCGGTGCGACCTACCAGGTTCCCGTCGAGGTCCGTCCGGAGCGTGCCCAGGCACTTGCTATCCGCTGGCTGATCACCTCGGCGCGCAATCGCAGCGAGCACACCATGTCGGCACGCCTTTCGGGCGAGCTGATGGATGCCGCCAACAACCGCGGCAACGCGGTGAAGAAGCGCGAAGATACCCATCGTATGGCCGAAGCGAACCGCGCCTTCAGCCACTACCGCTGGTAAATTTCGTAACTATATGGGTGGAGCGTTTCGGCGCCTCCACCCATCACCGTTCGCCCTGAGCTAGTCGACGGGCTGACCTTCGCGAGAAGCAAGGGCAGGGCCTCGACAGGCTCGACCCGAACGGGGTGAGGGTGGAAACCCCTCAAAAGTTTCTAGCCCGTCGGCGCGTCCGGCACAGGAGTGAACATCATGGCCCGCAGCCATCCGCTCGAGCGTTATCGCAATATCGGCATCATGGCGCACATCGACGCCGGCAAGACGACGACGACCGAGCGCATCCTCTATTACACCGGCAAGTCCTACAAGATCGGCGAAGTGCACGAAGGCACTGCGACGATGGACTGGATGGAGCAGGAGCAGGAGCGCGGGATCACGATCACGTCCGCCGCTACGACGTGCAAGTGGCGCGCCGAAGAGGGCAAGGGCGAAGAGCACCTGATCAACATCATCGACACCCCCGGGCACGTCGACTTCACGATCGAAGTCGAGCGTTCGCTGCGCGTGCTCGACGGTGCAGTCGCATGCTTCGACGGCGTTGCCGGCGTTGAGCCGCAGTCCGAGACCGTGTGGCGTCAGGCCGACAAGTACGGCGTGCCGCGCATGTGCTTCGTCAACAAGCTCGACCGCACCGGCGCCGACTTCTATTTCTGCGTGAACTCGATCATCGAGCGCCTCGGCGCGCGTCCGGCCGTGCTGTATCTGCCGATCGGCATCGAGGGCGGCTTCAAGGGCCTGGTCGACCTGGTCGAGAACCGCGCGATCATCTGGCTCGAAGAGAGCCTCGGCGCGAAGTTCGTCTATCAGGACATTCCCGAGGACATGGCCGAGAAGGCCGCCAAGTATCGCAGCGAACTGATCGAGATGGCCGTCGAGCAGGACGACGACCTGATGGAAGCGTATCTCGAAGGCAATGAGCCCTCGGTCGCCGACCTCAAGAAGCTGATCCGCAAGGGTACGCTCAGCATGGCATTCGTGCCGGTGGTGTGCGGCTCGGCGTTCAAGAACAAGGGCGTGCAGCCCCTGCTCGACGCCGTGGTCGACTATCTGCCTTCGCCGCTCGACGTTCCCGCCATCCAGGGCCTCAAGCTCGACGGTGAGACCCCGGACGAGCGTCCGTCGTCGGACGACGTTCCGTTCTCGGCACTGGCGTTCAAGATCATGAACGATCCGTTCGTCGGCACGCTGACCTTCGCGCGCATCTATTCGGGCAAGCTCGAGACTGCGTCGCAGGTGACCAACTCGGTCAAGGACAAGAAGGAAAAGGTCGGCCGCATGCTGCTGATGCATGCGAACGAGCGTGAGGACATCCAGGTGGCCTATGCCGGCGACATCGTCGCGCTGGCCGGCCTCAAGGACACCACGACCGGCGACACGCTGTGCGCCATCAATGCGCCGATCATTCTCGAGCGGATGGAATTCCCCGAGCCGGTGATCGAGCTGTCGGTGGAGCCCAAGACCAAGGCCGACCAGGAGAAGATGGGCGTCGCCCTCAATCGCCTGGCGCGCGAGGACCCGTCGTTCCGCGTGACTTCGGACGCGGAGAGCGGCCAGACCATCATCAAGGGCATGGGCGAGCTCCATCTCGAGATCCTGGTCGATCGCATGAAGCGCGAATTCAAGGTCGAGGCCAATGTCGGCGCGCCGCAGGTTGCGTATCGCGAATATCTCGGCAAGCCGGTCGATATCGACTACACGCACAAGAAGCAGTCGGGCGGCACCGGTCAGTTCGGCCGCGTGAAGGTCAAGCTCACGCCGGGCGAGCGCGGTTCGGGCATCATCTTCAAGGACGAGATCAAGGGCGGTAATATTCCCAAGGAATATATCCCCGCGATCGAAAAGGGCTTCCGCGAGACGGCTGCCACGGGTTCGCTGGTCGGCTTCCCGATCATCGACTTCGAGATCCTGCTGTATGACGGCGCCTACCATGACGTCGACTCGTCGGCACTGGCGTTCGAAATCTGTGCCCGCGGCGCAATGCGCGAAGCGGCCCAGAAGTCGGGCATCAAGCTGCTCGAGCCGATCATGAAGGTCGAAGTCGTCACGCCGGAGGATTATCTCGGCGACGTCATCGGCGACATGAACAGCCGCCGTGGCCAGATCCAGGGCACCGATACGCGCGGTAACGCGCAGACGGTGGACGCGATGGTCCCGCTGGCGAACATGTTCGGCTATGTGAACGCGCTCCGCTCGTTCACCCAGGGCCGCGCGCAGTACAGCATGCAGTTCTCGCATTACGACGAAGTGCCCGCGAATGTGGCCGACGAAGTGAAGGCGAAGCTGGCGTAATCCAAAATGAGTCGTTAAGGGGCCGCGTTCGCGTGGCGCCCTTACCGGCCGCGAATCAGAATCCAGAAGGTAGGAAAGCAATGGCCAAGGCAAAATTCGAGCGGAACAAGCCGCACCTCAACATCGGCACCATCGGTCACGTCGACCATGGCAAGACCTCGCTGACCGCAGCGATTACCAAGGTGCTGGCCGAGACCTCGGGCGGCGTCGCAGTCGACTTCGCCAACATCGACAAGGCGCCGGAAGAGCGCGAGCGCGGCATCACCATCTCGACCGCACACGTCGAGTATGAGACCGCCGCCCGCCACTACGCGCACGTCGATTGCCCGGGCCACGCCGATTATGTGAAGAACATGATCACCGGCGCTGCGCAGATGGACGGTGCGATCCTCGTGGTCGCCGCGACCGACGGCCCGATGCCGCAGACCAAGGAGCACATCCTGCTCGCGCGTCAGGTCGGCGTGCCGACGATGGTCGTCTTCCTCAACAAGGTCGACCTGGTCGACGACGAGGAAATCCTCGAGCTGGTCGAGATGGAAATCCGCGAAGAGCTCAGCAAGCGCGAGTTCGACGGCGACAACATTCCGATCATCCGTGGTTCGGCGACCGCAGCCCTTTCGGGTTCGGACGACAAGCTCGGCAAGGAAGCGATCCTGGCTCTCATGGCAGCAGTCGACGAGTCGATCCCGCAGCCGGAGCGTCCGCTCGACAAGCCGTTCATGATGCCGATCGAGGACGTGTTCTCGATCTCGGGCCGCGGCACCGTGGTCACCGGCCGCGTCGAGACCGGCATCGTCAAGGTTGGCGAGGAAGTCGAGATCGTCGGCATCCAGGAGACCGTGCGCAAGACCACCGTCACCGGTGTCGAGATGTTCCGCAAGCTGCTCGATCAGGGCCAGGCAGGCGACAACATCGGCGCGCTGATCCGCGGCGTGGGCCGTGAAGAAGTCGAGCGTGGCCAGGTTCTGGCCAAGCCGGGTTCGATCAAGCCGCACACCGACTTCCAGTCGTCGGTCTACGTGCTGTCGAAGGACGAGGGTGGCCGTCACACGCCGTTCTTCGCCAACTATCGTCCGCAGTTCTACTTCCGTACCACGGACGTGACCGGCACGATCGAGCTGCCGGAAGGCACCGAGATGGTCATGCCGGGCGACGAAGTCGCACTGGGCATCAAGCTCATCGCGCCGATCGCCATGGACGTTGGTCAGCGCTTCACGATCCGTGAAGGCGGCCGCACCGTCGGTGCAGGCGTCGTCGCGCAGATCGACAAGTAAGACTTAAGGATAAACAGCCGCCCGGCGCTCTCTCCAAAAAGAGAGCGCCGGGCGGTTGCCTTTTTATGAGGGCCCCTGTAAGGGCCGCCCTCCAGTTTTGGGTTTAACAGCAAGAGCCTCGAGTACGAGGCCCGCTCTTTCGCATTGGCAGGTACCATGGAAACGCAGAATATCCGTATTCGCCTGAAGGCGTTCGATCACCGAGTGCTCGACCAGGCGACCGGCGACATCGCCGACACTGCGCGCCGCACCGGCGCCCTGATCCGTGGTCCTATCCCGCTTCCGACGAAGATCGAGAAGTTCACGGTCAACCGTGGTCCCCACATCGACAAGAAGTCGCGCGAGCAGTTCGAAGTTCGCACCTACAAGCGCATGCTCGACATCGTGCAGCCGACCCCGCAGACGGTCGACGCACTGATGAAGCTCGACCTCGCCGCTGGCGTTGACGTGGAGATCAAGCTGGCGTAATGCGCCGCTTCCAGACGAGATTCGCGAGTCTTCCCTAAGGAGATTCGCTGGTTCCTCGACCGGATCGATCCCGATCCAACGCAGGGAACACGAGAGCGCCAAGGTGCACTCAACTACGAGATAGGGATACCGCCGGGCTTGCCCGGGTCTGCGTCCCCCGTCCTCCCGCTCCGGCGGGGGTCAGCCCAGACGGGGGCTCGCATCGAATTTTGGGTTGAGGCACGCACCCGAGGGAATGGTCCCGAGGGTGCCTCTGTATAGGAGCAACAGGTCATGCGCACTGGCGTGATCGCGAAGAAATTGGGGATGACCCGCCTGTTCCAGGACGACGGCCGCCACGTGCCGGTCACCGTCCTGTCACTCGAAGGCTTGCAGGTCGTCTCCATCCGCGAAGAAGGTCGTGACGGTTACACTGCCGTCCAGCTCGGCGCCGGCACGGCGAAGAGCAAGAATGTCGCCAAGCCGCAGCGCGGCCACTTCGGCAAGGCCGAAGTCGAGCCCAAGGCGGTGGTTCATGAATTCCGCGTTGATACCGACGGCCTGCTCGAAGTGGGCGCCGAGATTTCGGCTGCGCATTATGTCGCCGGCCAGTTCGTCGATATCCAGGGCAAGACCCAGGGTAAGGGCTTCCAGGGCGGCATGAAGCGTTGGGGCTTCGGCGGTCTGCGCGCCACCCACGGCGTCTCGGTTTCGCACCGTTCGCTCGGTTCGACCGGTCAGCGCCAGGATCCGGGCAAGGTCTTCAAGAACAAGAAGATGGCCGGTCACATGGGTGATAAGTATCGCACCCAGCAGAATCTCGAGATCGTCGGCACCGACGTCGAGCGTGGCCTGATCTTCGTCAAGGGCTCGGTCCCTGGCTCAAAGGGCGGCTGGCTGTTCGTCAAGGACGCCGTCAAGGTCGACCGTCATGCCGATGCGCCGTTCCCGGCCGGGATCCGTGATCCCCAGCATGCCGGTGAAGAGCATCATATCGCTGCCGTCGAAGAGGGTGCGGTCCACGAGATCGCTCCGCTGCCGGGCGCCGATGAAGTCGCAGCTGGCGTTGCCGCTGCCGACGCCCAGGGCGCCGGTCAGAGCGATGCCGAGATCAGCGGTGCCGCCGACGGCGACACCACCGGCCAGGAGGGCTGAGCGTGAAGATCAAAGTTCAATCCTTCGACGCCAAGGCGAAGGCTGCGGATATCGAACTCAACGACGAGGTCTTCGGCCTCGATCCGCGCGCCGACATCCTGCATCGCGTCGTCACCTGGCAGCTCGAGAAGCGTCGCGAGACGGCTCGTGGCACGCGTGAGCGCGCCGATGTTGCCCGTACCGGCAAGAAGTTTGGCCGCCAGAAGGGCGGCGGCACCGCCCGTCACGGCGATCGCCGCGCGCCGGTGTTCATCGGTGGTGGTAAGGCGCATGGCGCCCGCGTCCGCGACTTCAACCCGTCGCTGAACAAGAAGATTCGCGCACTCGGCCTGAAGATGGCTCTCAGCAGCCATGCCAAGGCCGGCTCGCTGATCGTCATGGACAGCCTGAGCGTTGCCGACAGCAAGACCAAGACGCTGCTCGGCAGCCTTGAGACGCTGAACTTCGGCAAGAAGACGCTGGTGATCGATGGCGACGCCGTCGAGAACAGCTTCGCGCTGGCCGCCGGCAACCTGCACACGGTCAACGTGCTGCCGGCCCAGGGCGCCAACGTCTACGACATCCTGAAGAGCGACACGCTGGTCCTGACCCGCGCTGCCGTGGAAAAGCTGGAGGCGCGCTTCAATGGCTAAGAAGCAGAAGGATGCGATCGACAACCGTCATTATGACGTGATCGTCGCGCCGCACATCACCGAGAAGTCGACGCTCGTCTCTGAGCACAACGCGGTTGTGTTCAAGGTCGCCGGCGACGCCACCAAGCCTGAGATCAAGGCCGCCGTCGAGGCGCTCTGGAATGTCAAGGTGACCGGCGTCAACACGATCGTCCAGAAGGGCAAGACCAAGCGCTGGAAGGGTGCACCCTACAAGCGCTCCGACATCAAGAAGGCAATCGTGACGCTCGCCGACGGTGAGCAGATCGACGTGACCTCGGGGGTCAACTCGTAATGGCACTCAAGAATTACAATCCGACGTCGCCTGGCGTCCGCGGCCTGATCCTGATCGACCGTTCGGCTCTGTACAAGGGTCGTCCGGTCAAGGCGCTCACCGAGGGCAAGACCAAGACCGGCGGTCGCAACAACAAGGGGCACGTGACCTCGCGCGGCATCGCCGGCGGCCACAAGCAGCGCTATCGCATCGTCGATTTCAAGCGTCGCCTGTGGGACATCGAGGGCACCGTCGAGCGGATCGAGTACGATCCCAACCGCACCGCCTTCATCGCGCTGGTCAACTATGGCGACACGCCCGAGGGCAAGTCGAACGTAGCGTACATCATCGCGCCGCAGCGCCTCGCCGTTGGCGACAAGGTGATCGCCGGCAAGAAGACCGACGTGAAGCCGGGCAATGCCATGGAACTCGCGTCGATGCCGGTCGGCACCATCGTCCACAACGTGGAGATGAAGCCAGGCAAGGGCGGCCAGATCGCACGTTCGGCAGGCACCTATGTGCAGGTCGTCGGCCGTGATCGCGGGATGGTGATCGTTCGCCTCAACTCGGGCGAGCAGCGCTACATCCACGGCAATTGCATGGCGACGGTGGGCGCGGTCTCGAACCCCGACAACCAGAACCAGAATCTCGGCAAGGCCGGCCGCAACCGTTGGAAGGGCATCCGCCCGCTGACCCGCGGTGTCGCGAAGAACCCGGTCGACCATCCGCACGGCGGTGGTGAAGGCCGGACCTCGGGCGGCCGTCACCCGGTCACCCCGTGGGGCAAGCCGACCAAGGGTGCGCGCACCCGCCACAACAAGGCGACGGACAAGATGATCATCCGTTCGCGTCACGCCAAGAAGAAGGGCTAACCGCTCATGGCTCGTTCCGTCTGGAAGGGTCCGTTCGTGGACCTCCACCTCCTGAAGAAGGCGCAGACCGCGCAGGAGACCAACGCGCGTTCGCCGATCAAGACCTGGTCGCGCCGCTCGACGATCCTGCCCGACTTCGTCGGCCTGACCTTCAGCGTCTACAACGGCCGCAAGTTCGTGCCGGTGTCGGTCAACGAGGACATGGTGGGCATGAAGCTCGGCGAGTTCGCGCCGACCCGCTTCTTCCCCGGCCACGCCGCCGACAAGAAGGGTAAGCGCTAATGTCCAAGCCTCAGGCACCCCGCAAGGTTGGCGACAAGGAAGCGCTGGCAGTTGCGACGCAGATCCGCGGTTCGGCCCAGAAGCTGAACCTCGTCGCTGGTCTCATCCGCGGCCGCAAGGTCGGTGATGCGCTGAACATCCTTCAGTTCTCCACCAAGGCGATGGCCGTCGACGCACGCAAGGTTCTCGCGTCCGCGATCGCCAATGCCGAGAACAACCACAACCTCGATGTCGACGCGCTCGTCGTCGCCGAGGCTTCGGTCGGCAAGTCGATCACGATGAAGCGCTTCGCGACCCGCGGCCGTGGCAAGTCCACCCGCATCCTGAAGCCGTTCAGCCGTCTTCGCATCGTCGTCCGCGAGCAGGAAGAAGCATAATGGGTCACAAGAGCAACCCCATCGGCCTGCGTCTGCAGATCAACCGTACCTGGGACAGCCGCTGGTTCGCGGAGGGCGCCGATTACGGCCGCCTGCTTCTCGAAGATCTCAAGATGCGCCAGTACATCATTAAGACGCTGCCCCAGGCCGCGATCTCGAAGGTGGTGATCGAGCGTCCGGCCAAGCTGTGCCGCATCTCGATCTATGCCGCACGCCCCGGCGTGATCATCGGCAAGAAGGGCACCGATATCGAGAAGCTGCGCAAGACGCTCGGCGCGATGACCAGCTCGGACGTGTCGCTGAACATCGTCGAGATCCGCAAGCCTGAAGTCGACGCCAAGCTCGTCGCCCAGGGCATCGCCGATCAGCTGGAGCGCCGCATCGCGTTCCGCCGCGCCATGAAGCGCGCCGTTCAGTCGGC
Source organism: Sphingomonas sp. LM7 (assembly GCF_002002925.1). Lineage (NCBI taxonomy): Bacteria > Pseudomonadati > Pseudomonadota > Alphaproteobacteria > Sphingomonadales > Sphingomonadaceae > Sphingomonas > Sphingomonas sp. LM7. The sequence goes on from NZ_CP019511.1 coordinate 3,972,257, forward strand.
GATGCGTCTGGGTGCCGACGGCATCCGCGTCGCCTGCGGCGGCCGTCTCGGCGGTGCCGAGATCGCGCGCAACGAGAGCTATCGCGAGGGCCGGGTGCCGCTGCACACGCTGCGCGCCAACATGGACTATGCCGATGCCACTGCGCACACCGCCTATGGCGTGTGCGGCGTCAAGGTGTGGATCTTCAAGGGCGAGATCCTCGGCCATGATCCGATGGCGCAGGACCGGCTCAACATGGAAGCCCAGACGACCGGCGTGCGCCCTGCGCGCGACGATCGCCGCTAAGGACATTAGACCATGCTGCAACCAAAGAAATTTGCGCACCGCAAGCAGTTCAAGGGCCGCATCCATGGCGATGCCAAGGGTGGCACTTCGCTGAACTTCGGTTCCTATGGCCTGAAGGCGATGGAGCCCGAGCGGATCACCGCGCGCCAGATCGAGGCGGCTCGCCGCGCGATCACGCGTCACATCAAGCGCCAGGGGCGTTTGTGGATCCGCATTTTCCCGGACGTTCCCGTCTCGTCGAAGCCGGCCGAAGTCCGCATGGGCTCGGGCAAGGGCGCACCGGAATATTGGGCAGCCCGCGTCAAGCCCGGCCGCATCCTGTTCGAGCTCGACGGCGTTCCCGGCCCGCTCGCGGCAGAGGCATTCAGCCGCGCTGCGATGAAACTGCCGATCAAGGTCAAGGTCGTTGCCCGTCTCGGCGACACCTCGCACCTGGAGGGTTGATAAGATGACCAAGCCTACCGATCTTCGTGCGAAGACCGACGACCAGCTCGGCGAAGAGCTGGGCAACCTGAAGCGCGAGGCATTCAACCTGCGCTTCCAGGCCGCGACCAGCCAGCTGGAAAAGCCGAGCCGGGTCAAGGAAGTCCGTCGCGACATCGCCCGCATCAAGACGCTGCAGACCGAGCGTACGCGCTCGGATGCGAAGTAAGGAAACGAGACCATGCCGAAGCGCGTGCTGACCGGGAACATTGTCTCGGACAAGGGCGACAAGACGGTCGTCGTGCTCGTGGAGCGTAAGGTCAAGCACCCGCTCTACGGCAAGATCATCCGTCGTTCGAAGAAGTATCATGCCCATGACGAGGGCAACGAATACAAGGCCGGCGAGACCGTGCGCATCGAAGAGACTGCGCCGATCTCCAAGCTGAAGACCTGGAAGGTCGTCGAGCGGGTGAACACCCACGCGACTCCCGCCAAGGCCGACGCAGCCTAAAGGTCTTCGGGCCTAAGTCTTTAATCGGAACCACCGGGCCTCTGGTCCCGGCAGGCCAAACGAGAAGGAACCGGATCGATGATCCAGATGCAGTCCAATCTCGACGTCGCTGACAACAGCGGCGCGAAGCGGGTGCAGTGCATCAAGGTGCTGGGCGGGTCGAAGCGTCGCTTCGCCGGCGTGGGCGACGTCATCGTCGTCAGCATCAAGGAAGCTGCACCGCGCGGCAAGGTGAAGAAGGGTGACGTGCATCGCGCGGTCATCGTTCGCACCGCAAAGGATGTCCGTCGTGCCGACGGCTCGGTGATCCGCTTCGACGGCAATGCCGCGGTGCTGGTCAACAAGAACGAGGAGCCGATCGGCACTCGTATCTTCGGGCCGGTGGTCCGCGAGCTGCGCTCGAAGGGCTTCATGAAGATCATTTCGCTCGCGCCCGAGGTGCTGTGATGGCCACTGCCAAGATCAAGAAGGGCGACCAGGTCATCGTCCTGTCCGGCAAGGACAAGGGACGGACCGGTGAGGTCGTCAAGTCGCTGCCCAAGGACGGCAAGGTCGTCGTTTCGGGCGTCAATGTCGCCGTGCGCCACGTCAAGCCGAGCCAGGGCGATCCCCAGGGCGGCCTGAAGCGTTCGGAAGCACCGATGCATGTCTCGAAGGTCGCGCATGTGACCGCCGACGGCAAGCCGACCCGCGTCCGTTTCGAGGACCGCGACGGCAAGAAGGTCCGCGTCGCCGTAAAGACCGGGGAGGTCATCAATGGCTGAGTCATATACCCCGCGCCTGCGCAAGCTGTACGACGAGAGCATCGCCAAGGCGATGACCGAGAAGTTCGGCTACAAGAACGTCATGGAAGTTCCGCGGATCGACAAGATCGTGCTGAACATGGGCGTTGGCGAGGCCACCCAGGACAAGAAGAAGGTCGAGCAGGCTGCTTCGGAGATGGAGCTCATCGCCGGCCAGAAGCCTGTCGTCGCCAAGGCGAAGAAGTCGATTGCACAGTTCAAGCTGCGCGAAGGCATGCCGATCGGCTGCAAGGTCACTCTGCGCCGCGAGCGGATGTACGAGTTCCTCGACCGTTTCATCACGATCGCACTTCCCCGCGTTCGCGATTTCCGTGGGCTGAACCCGAAGAGCTTCGATGGACGCGGCAACTATGCCTGCGGCCTGAAGGAGCAGCTCGTGTTCCCCGAGATCAACTATGACCGTATCGACAAGGTGCGTGGCATGGACGTGATCGTAACCACCACCGCCAAGACCGACGACGAGGCTCGCGAGCTTCTTCGTCTCTTCGGCTTCCCGTTCCCGCTCGAGGCGGACGGCGAAGCGAAGCAGGCAGCGTAAGGGAAAGAGAACTTAAGTCATGGCGAAACTGAGTTCCATCAACAAGAATGAGCGTCGCAAGCTGCTGGTGAAAAAGTACGCCGGCAAGTATGCGAAGCTGAAGGCGACCGCGAACGACGAGAGCTTGGATGATACCGAGCGCCTCATCGCGCGGCTGAAGATGGCCGAGCTGCCGCGGAATGGTAACCCCACCCGCATTCGCAATCGTTGCGAGCTCACCGGCCGCCCGCGCGCCTATTACCGCAAGTTCCGTCTCGCACGCGTCATGCTGCGTGATCTGGCCAACAAGGGCCTGATCCCCGGCCTCACGAAGTCGAGCTGGTAAGGACCACGAGATGGCTTTGACCGATCCCCTGGGTGATATGCTCACCCGCATCCGCAACGGCCAGCGCGCCAAGAAGGACTCTGTCCTGACCCCGGCGTCGAAGCTGCGTGCGCGCGTTCTCGATGTCCTCCAGCGCGAAGGCTACATCCGTGGCTATAGCGAGGAGCAGATGGGCCCTGCCGCCGGCATCCGCATCGAGCTGAAATATTTCGAAGGCCAGCCGGCGATCAAGCACGTCGCGCGCGTCTCGAGGCCCGGCCGCCGCGTCTATTCCGGTTCGCAGGAACTGCCCCGGATCCGCAACGGCCTCGGCATCACGATCGTCTCGACGCCTCGCGGCGTTCTGTCCGACGCGGAAGCGCGCGAGCAGAATGTCGGCGGCGAAGTGCTCGCGGAGGTCTTCTGATATGAGCCGCATCGGCAAGAAGCCGGTCAGCGTACCGGCAGGCGTCACCGCCTCGATCGACGACCGCATTCTGAGCGTGAAGGGCCCCAAGGGCACTCTCTCGCTTACCCTGCGCGACGAGATCAGCTACACGCTCGAGAACGACGGCATCCTCGTGAAGCCGGCGAACGAGACCAAGGCGGCGCGTGCCTTTTGGGGCATGCAGCGCACGCTCGTGCAGAACCTCGTCACCGGCGTCACCGAGGGCTTCACCAAGAAGCTCCTGATCACCGGCGTCGGCTATCGCGCGAATTCGCAGGGCAAGGTGCTCAAGCTCCAGCTCGGCTATTCGCACGACGTGAACATCGACGTGCCGGAAGGCATCGAGATCAAGACCCCGGACCAGACCACGGTCGAGATCTCGGGAATCGACAAGCAGAAGGTCGGCCAGATTGCGGCCGAGATTCGCCGTTGGCGGAAGCCCGAGCCCTATAAGGGCAAGGGCATCAAGTACGACGGCGAGTTCATCTTCCGTAAGGAAGGGAAGAAGAAGTGATCAGCACCAAGGGTCTCTCGCTTTTCGCAAAGCGTCGCCGCCGCAATCGCACCGCGCTTCGTGCGCGTGGCGCTGGCCGTCCCCGGCTTTCGGTCCATCGTTCGGGCAAGCACATCTATGCCCAGGTGATCGACGATGCCCAGGGCAAGACGATCGCCTCGGCTTCGACGCTCGAGAAGGACGTGCGCGGCACGACCGGCGCGACCGTCGCAGCGGCGCAGGAAGTCGGCAAGCGCGTTGCCGAGGCGGCCAAGGCCGCCGGCGTGACGCAGGTCGTCTTCGATCGCGGCGGCTTCCTCTATCATGGCCGCGTCAAGGCGCTGGCGGATGCCGCTCGTGAGAGCGGATTGGAGTTCTAAAGATGGCTGACGAGAACAACACGCCAGCAACCGGCGCTCCTGCCGAGGCCAGCGCCCCGGCGCAGGAGAGCACCGGCTATCAGGGCGGCGGCGGTGGTCGCGGTCGCGGTGGTCCCGGCGGCGGCGGTGGCCGTGGTCGCGGCGGCCCGGGCGGCGGCGGCGGCGGTGGCAATCGCGGCGGCCGTGACGGCGGCCGTGGCGGTCGTGACAATCGCGGCGGTCCGCGCGGCGCTACCGATGACGGTGGCGAAGAGCTGATCGAGAAGCTGGTTCACATCAACCGCGTCTCGAAGACGGTCAAGGGCGGCAAGCGCTTCGGCTTCGCGGCACTGGTCGTCGTCGGCGACGGCAAGGGCCGGGTCGGCTTCGGTCATGGCAAGGCACGCGAAGTGCCCGAAGCCATTTCTAAGGCGACGGCAGCTGCGAAGAAGGCAATGGTCCGCGTTCCGCTCAAGGAAGGCCGCACGCTGCATCATGACGGCAACGGTCACTTCGGCGCAGGCCGCGTGACGGTTCGTACGGCTCCGGCCGGCACCGGCATCATCGCAGGTGGCCCGATGCGCGCCATCTTCGAATCGCTGGGCGTCGCAGACGTCGTGACCAAGTCGGTCGGCACGTCGAACCCCTACAACATGATCCGCGCCACCTTCGAAGCGCTCGGCGAGCAGACCTCGCCCAAGAGCGTTGCGCAGCGTCGCGGCAAGAAGATCGCCGACCTGATCGGCCGCGGTGGTTCGCAGACCGCCGAGGCGGATGCAGCTGCGATCGCGGAGTAATCGATCATGGCAACCATCAAGATCAAGCAGACCGGCTCGCCGATCCGCCGCACCAGCGATCAGCGCGCGACGCTGGTCGGCCTGGGCCTCAACAAGATGCACCGGGTTTCGGAGCTGCAGGACAGCCCCGAAGTCCGCGGGATGATCCGCAAGGTGCAGCACATGGTCGAGGTGCTCGAAGGCTGAGCCTTCACGCATTTCGAACGAAACAGGGGGCGGTAGGCGACTACCGCCCCTTTTCGTTTGCGCGGGGCAGGGCGCCCTTTTTGCTCCGGCACCCGAAGCCCGGCCCGACGCCGACCGCTTTTCGAACTCGAGTAACGCACGATTTTATACCGTGCGCCTTGCGCCGCGCCTGGTCACGCATGACATTGTGCAGTGCAGCAAATTCTGAATTGGGGTCTGTTTGCGGGTATCCGGTCAGGAGCAAGGCTAAATGCGATCTCTCAGCGACACGCTCCAGCGACTGGCAGCCCTGCAGGGCCGGCCCGATGCCGTGCAGCACACGGCTCGGCTCGATCGCCTGAGTGATCTTCGGGATTTCGGATCGAACCCCGGCGCCTTGCGCGCGCGCTTCTACGTGCCTCCCCGCCTCGAACCGGGCGCCCCGCTCGTCGTCGTACTGCATGGCTGCACGCAGGATGCGGCCGGCTATGATCACGGCTCGGGTTGGTCGCGGCTTTCCGACGAATATGGTTTTGCGGTGCTGTTCCCCGAGCAGCAGCGCGCCAACAACGCGAATCTTTGCTTCAATTGGTTCAATCGCGAAGACACCCGGCGCAATTCGGGCGAGGCGTTATCGATCCGGCAAATGATTGCGGCCATGGCCGACGCGCATCGGCTCGACGCCGCCCGCATCTATGTGACCGGATTGTCCGCTGGAGGCGCGATGACCTCGGTGATGCTCGCCACCTATCCCGAAGTGTTCGCGGGTGGGGCGATCATTGCCGGACTTCCGTTCGGGACCGCTGCTTCCGTACCGGAGGCGTTCGATCGGATGCGCGCACATGGGGGGCCGCGCGCTGCTGCGCTTGGAGAACTGGTCGCTGCCGCCTCGGACCATCGGGGACCATGGCCGACTATCTCGGTGTGGCACGGCAGCAGCGATGCGACCGTGGCCCCGCTCAACGCCGATCTGGTGGTGGAGCAATGGCGCGGCCTGCACGGCGTGGCCCCGGAGGGCGTCGTCGAAAGCGAACTCGGTGCCGGATATACGCGCCGCGCCTGGCGCGACGCCGATGGTCGCGAGGTCATCGAGGAATATCGCATCGCCGGCCTGGGGCATGGCACTCCGTTGGCGAGTTCGGGGCCCGACGCCTGCGGCATCCCGGGGCCGTACATGCTCGAGGCGGGAGTTTCCTCCACGAGACGTATCGCCGGCTTCTGGGGGCTGATCAGGGCAGCGCCCTCTCGGGCGGCTAGCGATCTCGCAATGGCCGCCGGCCCGCCTGCCGCTGCGCGTGCCGAACGCCTTCCGACCGGTGGCAAAGACGCACCACCGCGGCTTCCTGACGGCGGCGTGGGCCGCGTTATCGAAGACGCACTGCGCGCAGCCGGACTCATGCGCTGAACCGACAGCGAAGCAGAGCTGTCGTTTGACTGGAGCCAAGCCATACGAGGGGCACTTCACCTTCGCATCGGAGGCCAGAGAGATGGAAGAGATCGCAACCGAGCCGGTCCGCCCAAACCGGAAGGAGCGGCGTCGCCTGGCCGCGCAGACTAAGCGTCCGGACGAGGCTGGCTGCGCGTGCTGCGCCGCCCTCCTGCAGTCGGGAGCTGACGATATTCCCGGCGTCACGCCTGAACGCTCCTGCTCGTCGGGCCAACATAAGGGGTGACAAATCCCCATCCCGCCGCTATGCGCCCCGCTTCCTTTCCATCAGCGCGACAAAAGCGAAAGCGAGTGCACGACCATGAAACTGAACGATCTCCGCGATAACGCAGGCGCCCGTCCCTCCAAGATCCGCGTCGGACGCGGCATCGGTTCGGGCAAGGGCAAGACCGCCGGCCGCGGCCAGAAGGGCCAGAAGAGCCGCGAAGGCGTCTCGATCAACGGCTTCGAGGGCGGTCAGATGCCGCTCCACATGCGTATCCCGAAGCGTGGCTTCAACAACATCTTCGCCAAGGACTATGCCGAAGTGAATCTCGGCGCGATCCAGAAGGCGATCGATTCGGGCAAGCTGACTGCGACCGACATCACGCAGGCCGAGCTCAACGCCGCCGGCCTGACTCGTGGCGGCAAGGACGGCGTCCGCCTCCTCGCCAAGGGTGAGCTGACCGCGAAGCTCAACTTCACGGTCGCCGGCGCGTCGAAGACCGCCAAGGAAGCCGTCGAGAAGGCCGGTGGTTCGGTGAGCATCCCCGAGATCGTTCCCGCCGCCGACAAGCACAAGGCCAAGCACCGCTCGGTGCAGAAGGTCATTGCCGCCAAGAAGGCCGGCGGCAAGCAGGGCTGATTCCATGCTGTTCCCCGGTGAAGGCCGGGGTCCAGTATCGGGCCGCTCGCAACTGGGCCCCGGCCTGCGCCGGGGAACAAGATTGTCCTCACGACTGGACAACCTATATGAGCGGCGGGGGGCGGCGAACGCTCATCCGCCGCTTTTGTTTCCGGGACGATAAACGAACATGGCATCCGCAGCCGATCAACTCGCCTCCAGCATCAATCTGTCGAAGTTCGGCAAGGCGACCGAACTCAAGAAGCGCCTGTGGTTTACCTTGGGCGCGCTGATCGTCTTCCGGCTGCTCAGCTATGTGCCGCTGCCCGGCGTCGACCCGACTCAGCTCAATCTGCTCGCGCAGCAGACCAGCGGCGGCGTGCTTGATTTCTTCAACAGCTTCACCGGCGGCGCGCTGCACCGCATGAGCGTCGTGGCGCTCGGCGTGATGCCCTATATCACTGCCTCGATCGTCGTTCAGCTCGCGACGTCGCTGTCGCCGCAGCTCGCCGCGATCAAGAAGGAAGGCGAGAGCGGCCGCAAGCGCCTCAACCAGTATACCCGCTACGGCACCGTCGGCCTCACAGCGATCCAGGGCTGGTTCATCGCCACCGGGCTCGAGAATTTCGGCGCGAGCCAGGGCCTGCAGGCCGTGATCGAGCCGGGCCTGCTGTTCCGCGTCGGCGCAGTGATCTCGCTCGTCGGCGGTACGCTGTTCCTGATGTGGCTGGGTGAGCAGATCACCAGCCGCGGCGTCGGCAACGGCATTTCGCTGATCATCATGGCGGGCATCGTCGCCGGGCTTCCCGGCACGCTGGTCCAGCTGTTCGAATCGGGCCGCACCGGCTCGATCGATCCGCTGCGCCTGATCCTGATCCTCCTCGCGGTGGTCGGGCTCGTCCTGCTGATCTGCTTCATGGAGCGCGCCCAGCGCCGCATCCTGATCCAATATCCCAAGCGCCAGACCGCGCGCGGGGTGCAGGCGGAGCGCAGCCATCTGCCGCTCAAGCTCAACACCGCCGGCGTGATCCCTCCGATCTTCGCCTCGTCGCTGCTGCTGCTGCCGCTGACGATCACCCAGTTCGCCGGCACCGCGACTGCGGGCGAGAGCGCGTGGGGCGATTTCGTGATCAACCTCAACACCTGGTTGCGCCACGGCTCGCCGCTCTACATGGGGCTCTACGGCGCCGGCATCATCTTCTTCTCGTTCTTCTACACCGCCGTGGTGTTCAATCCCGAGGAGACCGCCGACAACCTGAAGCGCCATGGCGGGTTCATCCCCGGCATCCGCCCGGGCAAGAACACCGAGACCTATTTCGATTATGTGCTGACGCGCATCACCGTGCTCGGTGCGGCGTATCTGACCTTCATCTGCCTGGTGCCCGAATTCGCGATGTCGTCGCTGGGCGCCACGTTCCTGATGGGCGGCACTAGCCTTCTGATCGTGGTCAACGTAACGATGGACACGGTTACGCAGATCCAGTCGCATTTGCTGGCGCACCAGTATGGCGATCTGATCAAGAAGGCGAAGCTGAAGGGCCGCATGCGCTGAACGCGCAGCTTGGGACGGGGATAACCGAGTGAACATCATCCTGTTGGGCCCTCCGGGTGCGGGCAAGGGCACCCAGGCGAGCCGCCTCGAGGCGGAACGCGGCATGGTCCAGCTGTCGACGGGCGACATGCTGCGCGCCGCGGTCAAGGCCGGTACGCCCACGGGCGTGAAGGCCAAGGCCGTGATGGAGGCGGGCGAGCTCGTCTCCGACGAAATCGTCTCGGGCATCATCGGCGAGCGGCTCGACATGGCCGATACCGAGAATGGCGCGATCTTCGACGGCTATCCGCGCACCGCGGCGCAGGCCGAATCGCTCGATGGCCTGCTCGACTCGCGCGGCCGCAAGCTCGATTACGTCATCGAGCTCCAGGTCGATGAGGAGGCGTTGGTCGATCGCATCACCGGGCGCTTCACCTGTGCCCAATGCGGCACTGGCTATCACGACAGCTTCAAGCAGCCCAAGGTCGCCGAGACCTGCGACGTCTGCGGTAGCCACGCGTTCAAGCGCCGTCCCGACGACAATGCCGAGACGGTGCGCACCCGCATGGCCGAATATCGCGCCAAGACTGCGCCGATCCTGCCGTTCTACGAAGCCCGCGGCCTCGTCCGCCGGGTGGACGGCATGGCCGACATGGATCAGGTCGGCGCCCAGATCGCCGCGATCCTCGACGGCCAGGACTGAAGAAACCCTCGCTTAACCCCTGATCTGCAAGAACAACCCGCCGGCGCGCGTGCCGGCGTCGTTGGATTTGCGTGCGCATGCCGCCCAAACAGGCCCTGCTCAAGCTGGCATCGCTGACCGGATTGTCGGCGCTCGCCCGCGAGACCACCGCGCCGCAGCTGCGCATCCTCTGCTATCACGGCCTGTGGCTGACCCCGGGCGCGCCCTTCGGCAATTGCCTGTTCATGACCCCTGGGCAGTTCGAAGCGCGGATGGACCGGCTGCATCGTTCGGGCCAGCCGGTGCTGCCGCTGGGCGAGGCAATCGAACGGCTCGCCGCGGGGAATCTCCCGCGGGCATCGGTCGCGATCACCATCGACGATGGCTGGGCCTCGACGCACAGCCACATGCTGCCGATCCTCGAGCGCTACCGGATGCCCGCGACGCTCTATGCCACAACCTGGTATTCGGGCCGCGACTTGCCGGTAATCAACGTCGCAGTCGATTATCTGCTGGCCGCCTCGTGCCGAACCGACATCCCTCGCGCAGCCACGATCCGCTCGATCGAAGCGCTGCCAGTCGAGGACCGCCTCGATGCGCTACGCAGTCTCGGCCGCGCGCTCGGCGTGGACGAGGCGTGGCTCGATCACCGCCAGTTCCATTTGCTGCGCCCCGACGAACTCGCCGATGTCCAGCGCCGCGGCCTCGACGTCCAGCTCCACACCCATCGCCATATCGACGTCGCCGCCACGCTCGGCCGGCTTGCCGAAGAAGTGGAAGAGAACCGCGCCTTCATCGCCCGTGCGACCGGCGCGCCGCCGGCGACTCACTTCTGCTACCCCAGCGGCACTTGGCATCCCGCCGCGCCGGCAGTGCTCGCCGCCAGCGGCGTGCGATCGGCAACCGTCGTCACCGAGGGGCTCAATGCCCCCGCCAGCGATCCCTATGCGCTGCGCCGCTTCGTTGACGGACCATCGGTAAGCCAGGACGGCTTCGACGCCTATCTGGACGGCACACTGCATTATCTCTCGGCGCTGCGCGACTTCGCCGGCGGCCTCCGAGTCGAGGCTCCGCGCCGCGCCGCCGCTGCGTCGAGCATGCTGCTCTGCGCGATCTGAGCGCCGCCGGCTCGAATCAGCATTGGTGAATATCGGCGAGACCTGGACTATTGCAGTCCGCATGAGCACGCGCACCGACATCATCTCGTCCGGACCCATCGCCGCCGCAGGGCAGGGGCCGCTGACCACGCCCCAGCGCGCCGCGACTCGCCTCCAGTTCGGCGAACGCTTCTCCACTACCGCCGAAGTGGAGGTGACGCCGGCGGGCCTGCTGGCGATCGGCGGGATGGTCGGGGCGATCCTGCTTGGCGCCGCAGTCGTGGTACGCGCCGCGAGGCGCTGACAGGTCACCTCTGACTTGGCGCGCGCGCAACGTTCGTGTATGCGTCCGGTTCCGGCGAAACCGGCCCGCAGCGCTTGACAGCGCCCGTGCGGCTGCATATGTCGCCCATCTTCCGAAACACCGGTTGCACGGCGGCGCTCCTTTGCGCACGCTGCGCCACTGCATTTTCGGATCAACGCTACGAGATGGGGTGCAGGCTGCCATGCGGCACTCCGTGGAGCTGGGAGAATAAATCCATGGCACGTATTGCGGGTGTAAACATCCCGACCAACAAGCGCGTCGTTATCGCGTTGCAGTATATTCACGGCATTGGCGCTACCAAGGCCAAGGAACTCACCGAAAAGCTGGGCATCGCGCCTGAGCGCCGCGTGCAGGACCTGTCGGACCAGGAAGTGCTGCAGATTCGCGAAGCGATCGACGCCAGCTATACCGTCGAAGGCGATCTCCGTCGCCAGGTGGCGATGAACATCAAGCGCCTGATGGATCTGGCCTGCTATCGCGGCCTCCGTCATCGCAAGGGCCTCCCGGTCCGTGGCCAGCGCACGCATACCAATGCGCGCACCCGCAAGGGCAAGGCCAAGCCGATCGCCGGCAAGAAGAAGTAAGGGAGCGCTGAGCAATGGCACGTGAACCGCAGCGCATTAAGCGTCGTGAGCGCAAGAACATCACATCGGGCGTCGCCCATGTGAATGCTTCCTTCAACAACACCATGATCACGATCACCGATGCCCAGGGCAACGCGATCTCGTGGTCGTCGGCCGGCATGATGGGCTTCAAGGGGTCGCGCAAGTCGACGCCTTATGCTGCCCAGGTCGCCGCCGAAGACGCAGGCCGCAAGGCTGCCGAGCACGGCGTTCGCACCCTTGAGGTCGAAGTCAAGGGTCCGGGTTCGGGCCGCGAGTCGGCGCTTCGCGCGCTGCAGGCGGTCGGTTTCCAGATCACGTCGATCCGCGACGTGACGTCGATCCCGCACAACGGCGTTCGCCCGTCGAAGCGCCGTCGCGTCTGATTTGCAATCCTGTCCGGTTCACGGGCCCCGAGGGCGGGGTCCGGACCGGGCAGCAGTTACCCGGCAGGATGGCCCCGTCCTGCCCAAATATGAGGAAAGCCCGTGTCGGTGAACCCTAAGAACTGGCAGGAACTCAAGAAGCCCAACGGCCTCGAAAAGAAGGCCGGTGGCGATCCCAAGCGCAAGTCGACCTTCGTGGCCGAGCCGCTCGAGCGCGGTTTCGGCCTTACGCTCGGTAATGCGCTGCGTCGTGTTTTGCTCTCGTCGCTCCAGGGCGCCGCGGTCACGTCGATCAAGATCGAGAACGTCCTTCACGAATTCTCGAGCCTCGCCGGCGTCCGTGAGGACGTGACGGACATCGTGCTCAACGTGAAGCAGATCGCTATCCGCATGCAGGGCGAAGGCCCGAAGCGGCTCCAGCTTTCGGCTACCGGCCCCGCAGAAGTGAAGGCCGGCGACATCGCCGTTTCGGGCGACATCGAAGTGATGAACCCCGAGCTGGTGATCTGCCATCTCGACGACGGTGCGACGCTCAACATGGAGCTGACTGCCGACACGGGTAAGGGCTATGTCCCCGCCCAGTCGAACCGTCCGGCGGATGCGCCGATCGGCCTGATCCCGGTCGACGCGCTGTACAGCCCGGTCCGCCAGGTTTCGTACAAGGTCGAGAACACCCGCGTCGGTCAGGAGCTCGATTATGACAAGCTCACGCTGACCGTTGAGACCGACGGCACGATCACCCCGGAAGACGGCCTCGCTTATGCGGCGCGCATCCTCCAGGATCAGCTCTCGCTGTTCGTGCACTTCGACGATTCGGCGGTTACCCGCTCGGCGCCGATCGGCATGGCTGCTCCGGCGGCCGCAGAAGGTGGCGTCGCTTCGGGCGATACCGCGCAGATCAACCGTTACCTTCTCAAGAAGGTCGACGAGCTCGAACTGTCGGTGCGCTCGGCCAACTGCCTCAAGAACGACAACATCATCTATATCGGCGATCTGGTTCAGAAGACCGAAGCCGAGATGCTGCGCACGCCGAACTTCGGCCGCAAGTCGCTCAACGAGATCAAGGAAGTCCTTTCGAGCATGGGTCTCCGCCTGGGCATGGAAATCCCCGGCTGGCCGCCCGAAAACATCGAAGAGATGGCCAAGAAGCTCGAGCAGGAGATCATGGGCTAACGCCGGATGGTGTGACCCTAATGTGACCTTGACGGGTTTTGGGCGGTGGCCCGTTTTTAGCACCGCCTGGTACGGGGTACCTCGAACGGCCCCTTAACGAACGAAGGAAAATATCATGCGCCATCGTGTAGGCGGCCGTAAGCTTCAGCGCACCTCGGCCCATCGTCTCGCTCTTTTCCGCAACATGAGCGCCGCGCTCATCAAGCACGAGCAGATCACGACGACCGTCGCCAAGGCGAAGGAGCTTCGTCCGTACATCGAGAAGCTGATCACGCTCGCCAAGAAGGGTGGTCTTTCGAACCGCCGTCTCGCGCATTCGCGGCTCCTCGACGATGCGCAGCTGGTCAAGCTGTTCGACGTGCTGGCCGCGCGCTACGCTGATCGCAACGGCGGCTACACCCGCGTCATCAAGGCCGGCATCCGCGCATCGGACGCCTCGCCGATGGCGATCATCGAGTTCGTCGATCGCGACGTCTCGGCAAAGGGCCAGGATTCGGGCCCGGTGCTGAGCGACGAGGATTTCGAAGACGCCGCCTGATAAGCAGCAACATTTCGAAGCTTGAGAACGAGGCCGGCCCTACCTAGGGTCCGGCCTCTTCTCATTTTCGGAGCCGTTGATGCGCCGCGCACTCCTTGCACTTCCCTTGCTTTTCGCCAGCCCCGCTCTCGCCCAGACTTCGCCGGAGACCCAAGTGACCAAGCCCGCTTATCCTGAAACGCGCCGCGTCGATGTCGTTGAGGAACAGTTCGGAGTGAAGGTCGCCGATCCCTATCGCTGGCTCGAGAACGACGTCCGCAATGACAAGGAAGTCGCCGACTGGGTCGCCGCGCAGAACAAGGTGACCGACGCCTATCTCGCCACGCTCCCCGGGCGCCAGCTCTTCGCCGACCGGATCAAAACGCTGTTCAACTATGAGCGCTTCGGCGCGCCGCAGAAGAAGGGCGGCCGCTATTTCTACGCGCACAACGCCGGCCTGCAGAACCAGGCGGTACTTTGGGTGCGTGATACGCTGCAGGGCGAGGGCCGTGTGCTGATCGATCCCAATGGCTGGTCGAAGGACGGCGCCACTGCGCTCGCCGAATGGCTGCCTTCCGAGGACGGCAGGCTGCTCGCATACTCGATCCAGGACGGCGGAACCGACTGGCGCACGATCAAGGTGATCGACACCGCCACCGGCAAGGAAACCGGCGACGAAGTCAGCTGGGCGAAGTTCACCATGGGGCTGTCCTGGGCCAAGGACGGCAGCGGCTTCTTCTACTCGCGCTACCCCGAGCCGCCCGCCGACGCCAAGTTCCAGGCATTGAACGAGAACCACAAGGTCTATTTCCACAAGCTCGGTACGCCGCAGTCCGCGGATCGACTGGTCTATGAAACCCCGACCCATCCGAGCCAGAGCCATTATGCCGGGATCACCGACGATGGTCGCTACCTCGTCATCGGCACGTCCGAAGGCACCGACAACAAGAACCTCGTCCACATCGTCGATCTCGCCGATCCCAAGTGGCAGGCGCGAGAGATCATCGGCAAGCTCGAGAACGACTGGTCGGCGATCGGCAACAAGGGCAGCGTCTTCTATTTCTCGACCAATGCCGGCGCCCCGCGAGACCGCATTGTCTCGATCGACATCGCCGATCCCAAGCTGACGCCCCGAGAAATCGTCGGCGAGCAGAAGGAGACGCTGGCAGGCGCTTCGATCGTCGGCGACCGGCTGATCCTCAACTATATGGTCGACGCCAAGACCGAGGTCCGCCGCTACACGCTGGACGGCAAGGCCGACGGCAAGGTGGCGCTTCCGGGCATCGGCACGGCAAGCGGCTTCGGCGGCGAGCTGGGCGATCCCGAGACCTTCTTCGCCTTCACCAGCTTCAACTATCCGACGACGATCTTCCGCTACGATGTGGCAACCGGAAAGGCGACGCCCTGGGCGCAGCCCAAGGTCGCCTTCGATCCGTCGCAGTACAAGGTCGAGCAGCGCTTCTTCGCTTCGAAGGACGGGACCAAGGTGCCGATGTTCGTCGTGCGCAAGGCGACCACCACCGGCCCGGCGCCGACCCTGCTTTGGGGCTATGGCGGCTTCAACGTGCCCTACACCCCCAGCTTCTCCGCAGCGCGCGTCGCATGGATGGAGCAGGGAGGGGTATTCGTCCTCGCCAACATCCGCGGCGGCGGTGAGTACGGCAAGGCGTGGCACGACGGCGGCCGCCTCGCCAACAAGCAGAACGTGTTCGACGATTTCATCGGCGCGGGCGAATACCTGATCAAGGAAGGCATCACCGGCAAGGACCAGCTGACGATTCAGGGCGGATCGAACGGCGGGCTGCTCGTCGGCGCAGTGGTCAACCAGCGTCCGGACCTGTTCGCCGCAGCGCTCCCTGCAGTGGGCGTGATGGACATGCTGCGCTTCGATCGCTGGACCGCCGGACGCTACTGGGTCGATGACTATGGCTATCCGTCCAAGGCCGAGGACTTCAAGCGCCTCTACGCCTATTCGCCGTATCACAATGTGAAGGGCGGCAAGCCCTATCCGGCGATCCTGGTGACCACCGCCGACACCGACGATCGCGTCGTGCCGGGGCACAGCTTCAAATACACCGCCGCGCTGCAGGCGGCCGATATCGGCGACAAGCCGCACCTCGCCCGGATCGAGACTCGCGCCGGCCACGGCTCGGGCAAGCCGACCGACAAGATCATCGAGGAAGCGGCGGACCTCTATGCGTTCGCGGCGAAATGGACGGGGCTTCAGGTAAAGAAGCAGTAGCGCACCAGGTCTTGGTCGCCGAATCTAGTCCAATATGGAACATGTTGTTCTGGATTCGGCGAATGACCCGGTTGCGATACTTGCGAGTCCATAGATATCCTTGCTCCGTTGGAGGTGCCGCAAGATGCCTCCAAAATGGGGGCATGGGAAATGAGGATTATATCGGGGATCGTCTTTACGATCGGCATGATGCTGCTTGCACTGCCGGCGACTGCCCAGGAGCGTTCGGCGCTCAAGAAGGGCTTCGAACTTAGCGCCAATAGCGGCAAGCGCATTCTCGTCTTCCGGCCGTCGGTCAGCGTCGGGGCGCAGTCGACGGGCGGCATGTTCGAGCCCAACGGCGATTGGACCGAGCGGGCGTCGAAAAATATCCAGGTCTCGCTTGAGCGCTTGCAAAGCCGGCTCGGCAACACCGTCATCGTCGCTCCGGAAGCCTATGGCGAGGAAGCGCAGCGGCTGCAGGAGCATATGTCGCTGTTCGCCGCGGTGTCGCAAGCAGTGATCGAATACCAATTCTTCGTCGGCAATCGGCTGCCCACCAAGAAGCGCGACAACAAGAACGACGTGTTCGATTGGTCGCTGGGCGCCGGGGTAGCGTCGCTGCCGGGCGCGCAGGATGCGGACTATGCGCTCTTCATTTACAATCGGGACGCCTATGGCTCGACCGGCCGCAAGATCCTCCAGGTTCTTGCCCTGCTGGGGCCGGGCATCGCCGTGAAGTCGGGCGAGCATGCGGGTTATGCCGGCCTGGTCGATCTCAAGACCGGCGACTTGCTGTGGCTCAACGCCGATGGGGCGATGGGTGGCGACGTCCGGGAGGAAGAGGGCTCCGAGAAGCGCGTCCGCCAGCTTCTCGAGGATTTCCCCGGCAGCGCCATCAAGCAAGAGCAATGACTCTCTGCGGCGCCAGCCGTTTGCTTGCCAGCGCCGTCCTCGCGCTGAGCGGTGTCCCGGCGTCCGCGCAAAAGGCGGCCGTCCTATCGCCCTATGCCGGGGTCTATCAGCCGCAGGGCATCGACGAGGTCGGCATGTGGAGAGAGGATGACGAGAGCGAGCGCGCGCTTGCCGCCTCGCCTCTGGTCATCCGCGACGAGAAGCTGACGGGCTATATTCGGGATGTGCTCTGCGCGACCGTCGGCCTGGATCGCTGCGGCTCGGTGCGGGTGTATGTAATCCGCGAGCCCGTCTTCAACGCCACCATGTCACCTAACGGGACGATGCGCATCTTTAGCGGACTGCTGCTGCGCGTGCGCAGTGAAGCCGAATTGGGAGCGGTGCTTGGCCATGAATTCGGTCATTTCGAGCGGCGGCATTCATTGGCCAAGTTCAAAGCCGGACGAAGCGGGTCGGATCTGCTTGCCTGGAGCGGGCTGCTGACCAGCATGGTGCGGAACTACACCGTCCTGCGCGCCTATCGAGACCTGAGATGGTCGGTTTATGGAAGCCTGTTCCGATACGGTCGCGATCAGGAGCGCGAGGCCGACCTGCTCGGTGTCAGCTATCTGAACCAGAGCAGCCTGCCGCCGCAGGCGGCAACCGCCGTCTGGCAGAACCTCATGGGCGAGCTGGCGGCATCCGCTACCGCGCGCGGCGTCCGAAAACCGAACTTCAATGCGGTGGCGTTCACTGCGTCGCATCCGCCGCAGGGAGAGCGGGCGGACTATCTGGCGGCGCTGGCTGCACCCGAAGCCGCAAGCCGTAACGACGGCACGGCGCGGTATCGCGAAGCGCTCGCCGCCTGGCTTCCGCTGCTTCTCGATGACCAGATCAAGCTCAATGACTTCGGCGCGAGCGACTATCTGATTCAGAACCTGGCGAGCGACGGGTGGACGGCGGATCTCTGGTTTGCGCGTGCGGAACTGTACCGCGCGCGAGGCAACCAGCGCGACTTCGTCAATGCGATCCAATTCTATGCCAATGCGATCGCGATGCGGGACGGCTTGCCTGCCGCGCATCGCGGGCTCGGCCTGGCGCTCATCAAGAGCGGACGACAAGTCGACGGACAGGCCGCGCTCCAACGATATCTGCAGCTCAGCCCGGATGCATCCGACGCGAAGATGATCAGGCTGATGATTCCGGGGGGAAGTATGCAATGAAGAATGCCATTGTCGCGGCGGCGCTGATGGCGCTGCTCTCGGTGACCTTTCAGGTCCCGTCAGCAAGTGCGCACAAATTGCGCCAGAAGGGGGAGGCGGTCACCGTCGCCGATTCCCGACTGACGGTGACGCCGCAGTGTGACTGGAACCGGCTGAGCGGCAAGCCCGGCAAGAATGCCGAGACATGGACGCTCGACGGCGGGCAGCTCAACGATCTCACTTTCTATGCCGGGATCGAAGCGGGCAAGCCACTCGTCAAGGAGCGGCACAAGAAGAAGGACCCGCTGCCCAAATTCGGCAAGTCGACGCTGCTCGTCGAGCTGCCCGAACTGCTGGAGGGCACGTACCGGACGTACAAGAAGATCGGTGCCTTCCAGCTCACATCAACGGCGCCGGCAAGGTTCCTGGGCCAGGATGGGGTGATCTTCACCTACGATTATACTGACGCGGACCAGATCACCCGGAAAGGCGAAGCGACGGCCGCGATCGTCGACGGCAAGCTCTACATGGTCAGCTTCGATGCGCCGCGCCTGCACTATTTCGACAAGGCGATAGCCGATGTTCGGGCGCTGGTGGCCACGGCAACGCTGTAGGCGCGCCTCGTCTTCGCAGCCGTCGCACTCCGTTGGGGCGTTACGGAGCCGTCCGCGCCGCCCGCGCAATAACCGGCCGCGACGCCCTTCCCATGGCGGCCGCATCTGCTATGCGCGCTGGGCATGGACCATCATGCCGATTCAATCCTGATCATCGATTTCGGGAGCCAGGTGACCCAGCTTATCGCGCGCCGCGTGCGCGAAGCCGGAGTCTATAGCGAGATCGCTCCCTTCAATTCCGCCGCCGAGGCTTTCGAGCGGATGCAGCCAAAGGGGATCATCCTCTCTGGCTCACCCGCCTCGGTGCTCGACGAAGGCAGCCCGCGCGTGCCGCAGGTTATCTTCGATTCGGGGCTGCCGATCCTCGGCATCTGCTATGGCCAGCAAGTGATGATGCACCAGCTGGGCGGCACCGTGCAGCTTGGCGATTCGGGCGAGTTCGGGCTCGCCTTCATCGACATCCAGGACAGCTGCGTGCTGTTCGACGGGCTATGGGCCGAAGGCGAGAGCCACCAGGTGTGGATGAGCCACGGCGACAAGGTCACCGATCTGGCCCCGGGCTTCCGTCCCGTTGCGGTGAGCCCCGGCTCGCCCTTCGCCGTCGTCGCCGACGATGCGCGCCGCTATTACGCCACCCAGTTCCACATGGAGGTGGTCCACACCCCCGACGGCGCGAAGTTGCTCGCCAATTTCGTTCGTCATGTCTGCGGCCTCCAAGGCCATTGGACGATGGCCGAGTTCCGCGCCGCCAAGATCGCCGAGATCCGCGAACAGGTCGGCACCGGCCGGGTGATCTGCGGGCTTTCGGGCGGAGTCGATTCGGCGGTCGCCGCGGTGCTGATCCACGAGGCGATCGGCGAGCAGCTCACTTGCGTGTTCGTCGATCACGGATTGTTGCGCGCAGGGGAGGCCGATCAGGTCGTCAGCCTGTTCCGCGGCCATTACAACATCCCGCTGGTCCATGTGAACGCCGAGACGCTGTTCCTCAATGGCCTCGCCGGCGTCAGCGATCCAGAGGCCAAGCGCAAGTTCATCGGCAAGACGTTCATCGAAGTGTTCGAGGAGGAAGCGAAGAAGATCGGCGGCGCCGATTTCCTCGCGCAGGGCACGCTCTATCCGGACGTGATCGAAAGCGTCAGCTTCACCGGTGGGCCGTCGGTGACGATCAAGAGCCACCACAATGTCGGTGGCCTGCCCGAGCGGATGAACATGAAGCTTGTCGAGCCGCTGCGCGAATTGTTCAAGGACGAGGTTCGCGCGCTCGGTCGCGAACTGGGCCTGCCGGACATCTTCGTCGGCCGTCACCCGTTCCCGGGACCCGGCCTTGCGATCCGCATTCCCGGCGAAGTCACGAAGGAACGCTGCGACATCCTGCGCAAGGCCGACGCGATCTATCTCGAGGAAATCCGCAACGCGGGGCTCTACGACGCGATCTGGCAGGCGTTCGCGGTGCTGCTGCCGGTGCGTACCGTCGGCGTGATGGGCGACCATCGCACCTATGATTACGTGCTGGCGTTGCGCGCGGTGACATCGACCGACGGGATGACTGCGGTCGCCTTCCAGTTCCCCGGCGATTTCCTGCCACGCGTCGCAACGCGGATCGTCAACGAAGTCCGCGGGATCAACCGCGTGACCTACGACTATACGTCGAAGCCGCCCGGCACGATCGAATGGGAATGACGCGCTCCGCGTCATTCTGCGCTGCAAGGCCCCGTGCGATACAGGCCGCGCTAGTACTTTCCGTGATGCTGGCAGGCTGCGGCGCCGAGCCTGAACCCAACGCAGCCGAATCGATCGTGCTCCACGGCAACGCCGAAGAGCTGATCGTGCCCAAGCCGGCGCCCGAAGCGAATATCGCCAATGCGGTCGCGGCGGCGGCACCTGCGGTCAACCTCGCGCCCGACGGCCTGAGCGTGGCGCTCACCGGCGGCGCGACGCGCCTTGTCCCCTTCGGCATGCCGCGCGAAGCGGCGACACAGATGATCGCGGGCGTGATCGGCAATCCGATCGAGCAGGGCGACAATCAGGAATGCGGCGCCGGCGCGTTGGGCTTTGCCAGCTTTCGCGAAGGGCTCGGCCTCTATTTCCAGGGCGGCAAGTTCGCCGGCTGGGATCTCGACGGACGCGAAGGCGGCCGCTTTGCCACTGCGGCCGGGCTCGGCATCGGCTCGGCTCGCACGCAGCTGGAATCCGCGAGCAAGGTCGAGATCGAGGATTCCACCATCGGCATCGAATTCCGCGCTGGCGGACTCTCCGGCCTTCTCAGCGCGCGCGATCCCAGCGGCGAGGTCACCAATCTCTGGGCCGGCGTGACGTGCATCGCCCGCTGATCGAGGCTGCAACGTCCGACGACGCGACCGCGGTGGTCGCGCTATGGCGGATGTGCGAACTCACGCGCCCGTGGAACGACCCCGCCGCCGATTTCGCCCTGGCCCTCGATAGCGAAAGCTCGGCGGTGCTGGTCGCGCAGGGTTCCGACGGTATTGGCGGCAGCATCATGGTCGGCTTCGACGGTCATCGCGGCTGGGTCTATTATCTCGCAGTCGCGCCGGACCGCCGCGGCGAGGGGCTCGGCCGCGCGCTCATGGCCGCCGCCGAGGACTGGCTCCGTGCCCGCGGCGCCCCCAAGATCCAGCTCATGGTCCGCGAGGACAACCACGCCGCGCTCGGCTTCTACCGGGCACTCGGGCTCGAGCGGCAAAAGGTCGTTACGCTGGGCCGCTTCCTGAAGGACGATGCATGACCGTCACCATGTACGGCATCAAGAATTGCGACACGATCAAGAAGGCGCGTGCGTGGCTCGACGCCAACGCTGTCACCTTTGATTTTCACGACTACAAGATCGCCGGCGCGGACGCCGCCCGGCTCGCGCGCTGGATCGAGGCCGAGGGCTGGGAGACCGTGCTCAACCGCGCCGGTACCACCTTCCGCAGGCTTCCCGATGCGGACAAACAGGGCCTGGACGCCGAGAAAGCGATAGCGCTGATGCTGGCGCAGCCCTCGATGATCAAGCGCCCGGTGCTAGAATATCCCGGCGGGGTGCTGATCGGCTTCGCGTCCGATCGCTATGCCCGCGCGCTGCTCTGAAAGCCGTAGCGGGGTCGTTTGATTTCCGTTACGTTCTCGCTTGCAGAAAATTGCAGGCGGGGAGGGATGCGTGGCAACCTATCTTAAGCAGCGGCAGCCGGGTTGGTTCGTGATCGTGGCAGTGGTTCTGCTGCTGTGGGGGCTGCTGGGATGCGCCGCCTTCTACATGCACGTCACGCTGGGGCCCGCAGTCGATCCCGCCGCCACCGATTGGGACCGCGCTTATTATGCAGCGCTGCCGGTCTGGTTCAATCCGGTTTACGCCGCCGCGGTCGGGGGAGGGGTACTCGGCTCGATCGCGCTGCTGCTCCGCTCGCGCTTCGCCCAGCTGTTCTATATCGTCTCGCTGATCGCGGTGGTCGTCCAGTTCGGATATGTCTTCCTCGGCACGGACATGCTGGCGCACAAGAGCCTGGGCGCCACGCTGCCCTTCCCGCTGTTCATCGCGGCGGTCGCGGTATTCCAGATCTGGCTCGCGAAGCTTGCCGCGCGCCGCGGCTGGCTTTCCTGACCGCCCACTCGCTGGCGCGGCCGTGCGCGAGCGACTAGAGCAGCCCCCATGTCCACCTACACGCTCGACACCGGCACCAGCCGCGCCAATCCCACGCCCGCCCCGATGAAGCGGCTCACCGTGCCTGCGATCCGCAATCGCAAGGGCAAGGAGCCGGTGGTGATGCTCACTGCCTACACCACGCGGATGGCACAGCTGCTCGATCCGCATTGCGACGTGCTGCTGGTCGGCGACAGCTTGGGACAGGTGATCTACGGCCTGCCATCGACGCTGCCGGTGACGCTGGACATGATGATCGCCCACGGTGCCGCAGTGGTCCGCGGCAGCTATCATTCGGTGGTAATCGTCGACATGCCATTCGGCAGCTATGAGGCGAGCCCCGAGCGCGCCTTCGAATCGGCCGCGCGCGTGCTCGCCGAAACCGGCGCCGCCGGCGTTAAGCTCGAAGGCGGCACCGCGATGGCGCCGGTGGTCGAGTTCCTCACGCGTCGCGGCATTCCGGTAATGGGGCATATCGGGCTCACGCCCCAGGCGGTGAATGCGCTCGGCGGCTATGGCGCGCGCGGCCGCAGCAATGCCGAGCACGCCAGCATCCTCGACGATGCACGGGCAATTGCCGACGCCGGCGCATTCGGCATGGTGGCCGAGGGGATCGTCGAAGGACTTGCCAACGAAGTCACCGCCGCGGTGTCGGTTCCGGTGATCGGCATCGGCGCGTCGGCGCAGTGCGACGGCCAGGTGCTCGTGACCGAGGACATGCTCGGCCTGTTCGAGCGCACGCCGCGCTTCGTGAAGCGCTATGACGACCTTGCTGGCCGCATTTCCGCCGCGGTTGAGACCTATGCCGCGCAAGTCCGGGCGCGGGACTTTCCGGGCGCCGAACAGGTCTATCCGGCGCGCACTTGAGCCGCTAGCGAGCATGCTTCCCCTAGGCGGTGCCCGCGGCTAAGGTCCGCGCCCGCAGCACACCCCATGGAGTCACTCTTGGCGCTTCCTCCCTCCGCTACCACTGACGAAGCCTTTCTGCGCGAAGTCGATGAGGAATATCGCCGCGATCAGGCGATGGGAATCCTGCGCAGCTATGGCCGCTGGATCCTCGTCGCCGTGGTGGTGGCGCTGGTCGCGCTGGGCGGCTGGCTCTATTGGCAGCACCACCGCGATAGCCGCGCCGGCACGCAGGGCGAGCAATATGACGCCGCGATGCGTCTGGTCGAGGCGAACCAAGCCGACAAGGCGCTGCCCGAGCTCGGCAAGGTCGCGGCTTCCAGCGGCGAAGGCTATGCCGCGATGGCGCAGATCGCCGAGGGCAATCTGCTGCTCCAGAAAAACGATGCGAAGGGCGCCGCAGCCAAGTTCGCCCAGGTCGCGGGCAATGCGAAGTACGAGCAGCCTTTCCGCGACCTCGGGCTGGTCCGCCAGACCGTCGCCGAATATGACACCCTCAAGCCCCAGGCCGTGATCGATCGCCTCAAGGGGCTGACCAATCCCAATTCGCCATGGCTCGGCACTGCCGGCGAGCTCGTCGCCGCGGCCTATCTTAAGGCGGGCAACCGCGCCGAGGCCGGCCGCCTCTATGGGCAGATCGCACAGGGTGGCGAGAAGGTGCCCGAATCGATCCGTCAACGCGCGGTTCAGCTGGCGGGCGTACTCGGTGTCGATGCCATCGATCAGTCGAAGGAAACCAAGGCTAAATGAATAACAAGGTGAGGGTGGCTGCCGCTCTCGCGGCGCTTGCGATGGTGAGTGGCTGCGGAGTCTTCAAAGGCGGCGGCAAGAAAACCCCCGTGCTCGGCGAGCGCGTGCCGATCCTGGTCTCGGAAAGCGACGTCGTTGCCGACAAGACGCTCACCGGCGTCGAGGTGCTGCTGCCCGAAGCGGCGGCCAATGACGGCTGGCGTCAGCCCGGCGGCAACGCGGCCAAGTCGATGGGCCATCTCGCGCTGGGCGCCAGCCCGACGCGGATCTGGTCGAAGGACGTCGCCAAGCCTTCCAAGAAGGAGCGCATGGCGGCTTCCCCGGTGGTGTCCGAGAACAAGCTCTATGTGATCGACACCGGCGGTGTCGTTCATGCGATGGCGGCGGATACCGGCGCGGAACTGTGGCGCGCCAACACCTATAACGAAGAAGGCAACAAGGGCGCGCGCTTCGGCGGCGGTGTCAGCGTCGAGGGCGAGCGCGCGTTCGCGAGCAACGGTCTTGGCGACGTGGTTGCGCTCAACACCGCCGACGGCACCGTGCTCTGGCGCAAGCGTCCGGGCGGTCCGCTGCGCGGCGCGCCGACGCTGGCCAACGGCAACGCCTATGTCGTAACGCAGGACAATCAGTTGTTCGCGCTGTCGCAGGACACCGGCGAGATCGGCTGGACGGTCTCGGCCAGCCTCGAATCGCAGGGCGTGTTCGGCGTCGCCGCTCCGGCGTCGGCGCAGGGCACCGTGGTCGCAGGCTTCTCGTCGGGCGAGCTTAATGCCTATCGCTACGAAAATGGCCGTTCGCTGTGGGACGTGGTGCTTTCGCGCACCTCGATGTCGACCTCGGTCTCGTCGCTGTCCGATATCGATGCCGAGCCGGTGATCGACCAGGGCCGCGTCTATGCGATCGGGCAGGGCGGCCGCATGGTCGCGATGGACATCGCCAGCGGTAATCCGCTGTGGGAACAGACCATCGCCGGCATCTCGACGCCTTGGGCGGCGGGCGAATGGCTGTTCGTCGTGACCGACGACGCCCGGCTGCTCGCGATCGCGCGCGGCACCGGCAAGATCCGCTGGATCTCGCAGCTGCGCCGCTTCAAGAACGAGAAGAAGTCCAAGGGGCCGATCGCCTGGGTCGGTCCGGTGCTGGCAGGCGGCCGTCTGGTGCTCGGCAACAGCGAGGGCGAGATCGTCTTCGCCTCGCCGGCCGATGGCAGCATTACCTCGACGATGGACGTCAAGGAATCGATCACGCTTCCGCTCACGGTAGCGAACAACACGCTCTACGTCCTCGACGACAAGGGCCGGTTGAGCGCGTACCGCTGATCTGTTCCCCTTCCTGACAGGAAGGGGCTAGGGTGGGTTAGTAACGGGTGGGGCTCGATGCCCCGCCCGTTACTTTGTTTATGCCGCCCGTTGAGTCTATTAGGCGCGCAGACGCGCGCACCCACCCCCAGCCCCTCCCTGCCAGCAGGAAGGGGAGTGAGTTAGAACATGCCCCTTCCCATCGTCGCCATCATCGGACGCCCGAATGTCGGCAAGTCGACGCTGTTCAACCGGCTGGTCGGCAAGCGGCTTGCGCTGGTCGACGACCAGCCCGGCGTGACGCGCGATCGCCGCGAAGGCGACGCGAACCTGCTCGGGCTCGAATTCCGGGTGATGGATACCGCGGGCTATGAGGACAAGGACGTCGCGACGCTCCCCGGCCGGATGCGCGCGCAGACCGAGGCGGCTGTGCGCGACGCCGATGTCTCGCTGTTCCTGATCGATGCCCGCGCCGGCGTGACTCCGCTCGACGAGGAAATCGCCCGCTGGCTGCGCAGCACCGATCGTCCGGTCGTGCTGATGGCGAACAAGGCGGAAGGCCGCGCCGGCGAGGCTGGGATCCTGGAGGCGATGGCACTGGGTCTCGGCGATCCGATCCCCTTCTCGGCCGAGCATGGCGAAGGCGTCGCCGACCTGTTCGAGGCGCTGCTTCCGCATGTCGAGCGTGACGAGGACGACCAGGACGAGGCCGAAGATCCCGAATCGCCCGATGCCCCGCTCAAGCTAGCGATCGTCGGCCGCCCCAATGCGGGCAAGTCGACATTGGTCAACAAGCTGCTCGGCGAAGACCGGATGATCACCGGCCCGGAGGCGGGGATCACCCGCGATTCGATCGCGATCGACTGGGAATGGCCCGATGCGGAAGGCAATCTCCGGGCGGTCCGCCTGATCGACACCGCCGGCATGCGCAAGCGTGCCAAGATCGAGGAGAAGCTCGAAAAGCTCTCGGTGATGGACGCGATGCGCGCGATCGACTTTGCCGAGGTCGTGGTGCTGCTGCTCGACGCCACCCGCGGGCTGGAGGTCCAGGACCTCAAGATCGCGGATCGTGCGCTCCAGGAAGGCCGTGCGCTCGTCATCGCGCTCAACAAATGGGATGTGGCGGAGAACGCCTCCAGCTTGTTCAACGGCGTCAAGGGCGCCCTCGACGAGGGACTGGCGCAGGTCAAGGGCGTGCCGCTGCTCACTGTCTCGGCGGCGACCGGCAAGGGCCTCGACATGCTGATGAAGGTCGCCTTCGAGACTCGCGATGCCTGGTCGCGTCGCGTATCGACCGGCCAGCTCAATCGCTGGTTCGAACGCGCGATCGAAGCCAATCCGCCGCCTGCGCCCGGCGGCAAGCGGATCAAGCCGCGCTACGTCACCCAGAACAAGTCGCGCCCGCCCAGCTTCATCCTGTTCGGCACGCGCGTCGATCTGCTGCCGGTCAGCTATCAGCGCTATCTGATCAACAGCCTGCGCAAGGAATTCGATTTCGGCGCGGTGCCGGTGCGGCTCACGCTGCGCGCGTCCAAGAACCCGTTCGACCACGACAAGAAGTAGCTTCCGTAGCGTCACCACGGGCAGCATCAACGGCCTGTTTACATTCCAGACCTATCATCGCTTCGGTACCATCGGGGGGTACGCAGTCGGGGTATGGATGTGACGATCGGCAATGATTCGTTGGTGAACTGGGAAAGCTTCCAGCAGGCCCGCTCCGAACTGGGCGCAAACTTCGTGCGCATTCTCGGCTATTTCCGCGAGGACGGCATCAAGTCGGTCGATCGGATCGAAGATGCGATGCGCAGCCAGAACGCCACGGCGATGGTGATCCCCGCACACACGCTCAAGGGCGAGGCGCGTCAGTTCGGCGCCGATCCGCTGTCCGATATCGCAGAGACGATCGAGATGATCGCCCGGGGCTGCATCGAGCGCCGCGAAACGCCCACCGAGGCGCTGGAGCACGTTGTCAAGCTGCGCCCGCTGTTCGAGACCACGCTCGACTTGCTCGAACGCGAAGCCAACCCCCTAGTCGCGCGCAAGCCGGTAGCCGCGTTCGGACGCCGCCCGGTTCTCTGAACCGACGTTAAAGCCCCGTGCTCCTGCGAAATCAGGAGCCCGGCGCCGCAAGTGCATCGTTCGTGGCTCCAGGCTCCTGCTTTCGCAGGAGAACAGAGATCCTAGCTCACTTCTTCGGGCTTGCTGTTGAGCTGGATGTAATTCTCCAGCCCCATCCGCGCGATCATGTCGAACTGGCGCTCGAGCGTGTCGATATGCTCTTCCTCGCTCTCGAGGATCCAGCGGAACAGGTCGCGGCTGACATAGTCGCGCACCGTCTCGCAATGCGCGATCGCGTCGCGTAGCACGGCGACGGCCTCGACTTCCACCGCCAGGTCGGCGCGAAGAATCTCCTCGACGGTCTCGCCGATGCGTAGCCGGCCGAGCAGCTGGAAATTCGGCAGGCCTTCGAGGAACAGAATGCGCTCCGCCACCTTGTCGGCGTGCTTCATCTCGTCGATCGATTCGTGGCGCTCATGCTCGGCGAGCTTCTTGACGCCCCAATTGTCGAGCAGCCGGTAATGCAGCCAATATTGGTTGATCGCGGTCAGCTCGTTGCGGAGCACCTCGTTGAGATATTCGAGGACTTTTGCGTCGCCCTTCATGGCAGTCATTCCCTATGCTTGATAGGGAGGCCATAGCGCTAAAACAGAGCGCAGAAAACCGCAGAAATCCGCGGTTTTTTAATTGATAACGTTACGCAGCCGCACGCTCGTTATTGATAATCTCACGCGCGAACGGAACGCATTGCCCGCATTTCGGGCTGCGTCCAAGCGCACGATAGGCCTGGCACGCACTCGTCGCGCCGTTACGCGCCGCGGCGCGCACATCATGCTCACGGATTGCATTGCAAACGCAGACGACCATCGGACCCTCACGCTACGATTTGAGGGATGTACGGCTACTGAGAGCGATTCGCAAGGGTATTGCGAGGCATTCGCAGTTATACAGAGGCGGAGCCGCGGAGTGGCTGCCGGCGTCCGCGTGCCAGACTGCGCCAAAGCCACTCGAACGGCCCGAATCGAAAGCGGGCGAGCCACGGCCTCGACCAGAGCAGCATCCCCGCCCAGATCGCCGCGACGACGAGGTAGAGCTGCCAGCGCGACAAGTGGCCAAACCAGCCTAGCCCATAGCCGTAGAACAGCGTCGTGCAGATCAGGCTGGTGGCGAGATAATTGGTGAACGCCATCCGCCCCGCTGCGCCGAGCCTGGTCGTCAGCGCGCCGCCGGGACGCGCGAGCAGCAGGATCAGGCAGATCCAGCCGGCGATCATCAACGGGCGAATCGGCACGACCAGGGTCAGCGCGCCGAGCGCAACGGGAAACACCCCGAACTGCGAGGCTACCAGCCATGCCGCGATCGCCAGTTCGATCGGCAGAGCGATGCCCCAGCATAGGGCCAGCCAGCGCCGGTAGCGCTCGCGCGGCCATTCCCCGCGGAGCATGCCGCTGCGCAGGGCCGCCATGCCGAACAGCATATAGGCCAGCGTCTCCGGGCCGTAGAACCACAACATCAGCAGCGGCGAGGTGGCATTCTCCGCAAAGCGCTCGCGCAGGATGCCGGCATAGTCGCCGCGATACAGCGCCAGCTCGCGCCCGATCTCGGCGGCGGGAGGCACGCCCAGGATCGACGAGAATGCCTCCGTACCTTCCTGGCTTTGCACGGCGAGGGGCACCACCGCGAACAGCGTCGTGGTCGCCGCAATCAGCATCCCGCCCAGCACCAGCATCCGCGGCACCGGCAAGTCGCGCAGGCCGAAGGCGAGCATGCCTAGCAGCGCGTAATGCGTCAGGATGTCGCCCTTCCAGACCAGCCACAAATGCGCGCACCCGAACGCCAGCAGCCACAGCATCCGGCGATAATGCACCGACGACGCACTTTGGCTATTGGCCTCGGCGCGTTCGGCGACGAGCAGCATCGACGCGCCGAACAGGAACGAGAACAGCCCGCGCATCTTGCCGTCGAACAGCACGAAGTTCACCAGCCACGCGACGAGGTCGGCGCCGTGCCAGCCGCCATAGGCGCGCGGCGTGACATACGCCGCCTCGGGCATGCCGAAGCTGACGATGTTGAGCAGCAAAATGCCAAGCACCGCGACTCCGCGGACGATATCGAGCGCGGCAAGGCGCGCATTGCCGTCGGTCGGCGGGCTCACATCCATGCGGCTGGCTACAGCCAGCTGGCGATCTGCTCCAGCGACTTCTTTTCGAGCGCGTGCGCGGGGATGGTCGCGTCCTCGCCCGGATGGCCCGCGACGATCACCATTGCCGGCTTTTCGTGATCGGGTCGGCGGCAGATGCGGTTGAGGAAGCGCATCGGGCTGGGCGTGTGGACCAATGTCGCAACGCCGGCCTGGTGCAGCGTCGCGAGCAGCAATCCGCAGGCAATGCCGACGCTCTCGGTGACATAGTAATTCTGCTTGAGATTGTCGGGATCGGGTCCGCCGCGGCGCTGCGCGAAGACGACGATCAGCCAGGGCGCGATCTCGAGAAACGGCTTGTCGGCGCCGGTGCCGAGTGGCGACAAGGCGTCGAGCCACTCGCTGCCGGCGCGGCCGTTGTAAAAGGCGCGTTCTTCCTCTTCGGCGGCGACGCGGATCGCGCACTTCGCCTCGATCGAGGAGACGACCGAGAAGTGCCAGGGCTGGCGGTTGGCGCCGCTGGGTGCCGATCCGGCTGCAGCCAGCGCCGCTTCGATCACGTCGCGCGGCACCGGGTCTTCGCTGAACATCCGGCAGCTGCGCCGCGAGGCCATGGCGTCGCGAAACGACCGCGCGCGTGTGACGCGTTCGCTATCGGTCAGATGCGGATATGGCTGCCACGGCAGCGCCTCACGATGCGGCATATTCAGGATCGTGCACAAATGCGCGCTGGAAATCCAGTCAGCTGTTTTCCGGAGGCATATGATTATCCTTTCGTATCACTAGTTTGAGCCCGGACCATGTCGCGTCGACCGCACATACCTTGATATCGACCAGCCCGCGCGGGAATGCGACTTCGCGGATCACGTCTTCCGTAACGTCGGTTTCGACCTTCGCCGCCTTTTTCGGCCACGAAACCCAGATGAAGCCATTGGGAATCAGCAGCGGCTGCACCGCGGCAAGCTCGCGCTCCAGCCTGGCGCGTTCGGTGACGAACAGGTGAACGCATTGCAGCCCGTCCGACGCGGTGGGCTGCTCTTCGACCTCGGCGCCTTCGGGATCGATCTCGGCGCGCACGCTGTCGGGCATGTTGTGGAACCAGCAGCGCATGCCGCGCTTGAGCCCCAGTTTGTCGGCGAGCGGCGTGTCAGAATAGCCTGCGGTCATGGGCGTGCCCTCCGAGCACGCACCTTAGAGGCAATCACCGCATGGGGAAGCCCCCACGCGGCTCAGGCCAGCGCGGCGTCTTCACCCATCAGCGCAGGGAAGAACCCTTCGTGCGCCGTGCGCAGATCGGCGAGGCTGACCGTCCAGTCGCCCTCGTCGAGTTCGAAGATCATCCGGTCCTTGATCGTGCGGCCCAGCGGGTCGGCGGGGACGTCGGCCTTGTGTGCAGCGACCATGAAGTCGGCGAGGCACGAATCGCACACGGTAACGAGGTAGAGGCCCTGATCTTCGCCGAACAGCGATCCGGCGATGCCGAAGGGCTGCGGCTCGGTCATCAGCACGCCGATATTCGATGCCAGCGCCATCTCGGCCAGCGCGACCGCGAGGCCGCCGTCCGACACATCGTGGCACGCAGTGATCGCGCCGTTCTGGATCTGCTCTCGGATGAAGTCGCCGGTGCGGCGCTCTGCAGCTAGATCGACCGTGGGCGGGGGGCCGTCCTCGCGGCCATGGATCTCGCGCAGCCAGATCGACTGGCCCAGATCGCCGCCGCGCTCGCCGATCGCGAGGATCGTGTCACCCACGCCCTTGAAGGCGATGGTGCAGCTCTTCGACCAGTCGGCGAGCAGCCCGAGCCCGCCGATCGCCGGCGTGGGAAGGATCGCCGATCCGCCGCCGGTCGCCTTGCTCTCATTGTAGAGGCTGACATTGCCCGAGACGATCGGGAAGTCGAGCGCGACGCACGCTTCGCTCATGCCTTCGAGGCAGCCGACGATCTGGCCCATGATCTCGGGGCGCTGCGGGTTGGCGAAGTTGAGGCAGTTGGTCACTGCGAGCGGATTGGCGCCGACCGACGTCAGGTTGCGCCACGCCTCGGCGACTGCCTGCTTGCCGCCCTCTACGGGGTCGGCAAAGCAATAGCGCGGCGTGCAATCGGTGGTGATCGCCAGGCCCTTCTGCGTGCCGTGGACGCGCACCACCGCGGCGTCGCCGCCCGGGCGCTGGACGGTGTCGGCGCCGACCATGTGGTCATATTGTTCCCAGATCCAGCGGCGGCTGGCGATGTCGGGCGAACCCATCAGCTTGATCAGATCGGCCGCCGGATCGGCGCTCTCGGGCACGTCGGTCAGCGCCGCGCGCTTGGGCGTCGGCACATGCGGGCGATCGTAGAGCGGCGCTTCGTCCGCCAGCGGGGCGAGCGGAATATCGGCTACCGTATCGCCCTTCCACTTGAGCACCATCCGGCCGGTGTCGGTGACATGCCCGATCACGGCGAAATCGAGCTCCCACTTCCGGAAGATCGCCTCGGCGAAATCCTCGCGGCCGGGCTTGAGCACCATGAGCATCCGCTCCTGGCTCTCGCTCAGCATCATCTCGTACGGCGTCATGCCGGTCTCGCGCTGGGGAACGTCGTCCATTACCAGCTCGATGCCGACGCCGCCCTTGCTCGCCATCTCGACCGACGACGAAGTCAGCCCCGCGGCGCCCATGTCCTGGATCGCGACGATTGCGTCGGACGCCATCAGCTCGAGGCAGGCCTCGATCAACAGCTTCTCGGTAAAGGGATCGCCAACCTGGACGGTGGGACGCTTCTCATCCGAATCCTCGCCGAAGTCGGCCGAGGCCATCGTCGCGCCGTGGATGCCGTCGCGGCCGGTCTTCGAGCCGACATAGACGATCGAATTGCCGATGCCCGAGGCGGCCGAATAGAAGATCTTGTCGGTCTGCGCGACGCCGACGGTCATCGCGTTGACCAGGATGTTGCCGTCATAGGCCGGGTGGAAGTTCACTTCGCCTCCGACGGTCGGCACGCCGACGCAATTGCCATAACCGCCGATGCCGTGGACCACGCCGGCGATCAGATGGCGCATCTTGGGATGATCGGGCCGGCCGAAACGCAGCGCGTTCAGGTTGGCCACCGGCCGCGCGCCCATCGTGAACACGTCGCGCAGGATGCCGCCCACGCCGGTTGCCGCGCCCTGATAGGGCTCGATGTAGCTCGGATGGTTATGGCTCTCCATCTTGAAGATCGCCGCCTGCCCGTCGCCGATATCGACCACGCCCGCATTCTCGCCGGGGCCGCAGATCACTTGCGGGCCTTCGGTCGGCAGCTTCTTCAGATGGATGCGGCTCGATTTGTAGCTGCAATGCTCGGACCACATGACCGAGAAAATGCCCAGCTCGGTCAGATTGGGCTCGCGCCCCATCGCGTGCAGGACGCGCTCATATTCCTCGGGGGACAGGCCGTGCTCGGCGACGATCTCGGGCGTGATCTGAGTCATGCGGTGCCCTTAGCGAGGCCTGTCCGTCGCGTCACCTAGGCAGATGCGCTCTCATGCTTTCCTCCACGGCTTGCGCAGCCGGCGGAACAGCCCGCCGTTGCTCATCGGCTCGAACAGATCCTCCGGGTTCTCCGGATCGAGCACTTCGTTATCGGCCAGCCAGACGGTCACTGCGTCTAGGTCAGGCGTCTCATACGGGCGCAGCGAGCGGCCGTCGCGGTGGCGGAGCAGTTCGATCGCGCCGATCAGCGATCCCTGGTCGGCGATCATGCGAGTAATCTCTTCCGGCGTGCAGCCGAGATGCTCGGCGAGCAGATCGTCGCGGATCGCGGCGATCTGCGTGCAAACCAGGTCGCCGAGCTCGGCGCATTCGATCGTAACGTCGCATTCGGTGTCGAGCCGCAGCGAGCGGTTGTTGAAGTTCGACGAGCCCACGCGCAGCGCCGTGTCGTCGACCACGAACACCTTGGCATGGACGTAGATCGCCTCGCCCGCGGCGGTGAACGGATGATAGATCCGCAGTCGGCTATGCCTGTCGCGGCGGCGCAGCGCCTCGACCAGCCGGGCGCGGGCGGTGTCCATCGCCACTTGCTCGAGCCAGCCATCGGCGGCCTGCGGGTTGACGATGACTATCTCGGGGCCGTCTTCCTCGTCGAGCCGGCGGGCGATCGCCTCGGCGATCCGGCGCGAGGCGAAATACTGGCTCTCGGCATAGATCGTTCGCCGCGCCCGCGCGATCAGGTCGAGATAGAGTTGCTCGATCTCGTGGACTGCATCGACGCGATCGGTCTCGGGCTGGGTGCGCGAAATCGCAGCGGGCACGTCGGTGAAGTGCGGCGTCAGGCATTCCGGCCAGCAGGCGTCGCTGGGCGGCGGCGGGGCGATCGGCTTGCCGCCGGCAAGCGCCCAGCGTTCGCGGCAGAGTTCGCCGAGTGCCCGTGCGATCGGCCCTTGCAGCGCCGTCGTCGCATCATGCCACGGCATGTAGCGCGATCCGTCGGGATCGACCCGGTGAGGCTCGTCGTCGCGATGCGCGCGGGTGTCCCAGCGTCCGCGGGTCATGTCGATGCCGCCGCAGAATGCCAGGCAATCGTCGATGACGACGATTTTCTGGTGGTGCGAAGCGGCGGGCGGGTGGTTGCTGTCGAGCTTGGGATGGATCCGCGGGTGGAGCGTCCAGCGCGTGATCGTCGCCAGCGTGCGGGCGTGGAGGATCGACTTGAGCCCGCCAATGTCCCAGCGCAGCAGATGAATGTCGAGCGCGGGGTTGCGCCGCGCCAGCCAGGTGATGAACGCGCCGACCTGCCCGGGCGCGTCGGGCGCTTCCTCGGGCGGATCGGCCAGTCGGATGCGCGCGTCGAAGTCCCAGCCGATCAGCAGGATCTGGTGGCGCGCCTTGAGCATCGCGTCGCGCGCGGCGCGGAAATAATCCTCCGCATCGACGATGACCGACATCCGTTCGGCATGCTCGACTCGCCAGGCATTTGCGCCCGGCCGAATGACCTTGTTCACGCGGGCTTCGTCACAGGATCTCGCCGACCTTCTCCGGCGGCCGGCCCAGCCGCACCCCCTTGTCGGTCGCCACAAGCGGCCGTTCGATCAGGATCGGGTTCGCCACCATCGCGTCGAGGATCGTGTCGTCGTCGGCGTCCTTGAGCGGCTTGGCGGCGTCCTCGGCGACGCGCAGCCCCTCGCGCGCGGTCATCCCCGCCCGCGCATAGAGCTGGGCCAGTTCGTCGCGCGACGGCGGGTTCTTCAGATACTCCACGATCTCGACTTCGACGCCCGGCGCCGCGCTCAGGATCGCCAATGCCTCGCGCGACTTGGAACAGCGCGGGTTGTGGTAGATGACGGCTCTCACTGACACTCCGATCACTTCAGATATTTGTCGAACCACGCCACCGTCCGGTTGAGCGAGTCGAGCTGGTTCTCGCGCTTCTGGAAGCCATGGCCCTCGGCGGGGTAATAGATCGTCTCGACGACATTGCCCTTGGCCTTGAGGATGTCATGGACTTCCTGTGCCTGCCCCTTGGGGACGCGGATGTCGTTCTCACCCTGGATCGTCAGCAACGGCGCCTTGGCGTTCTTGATGTACGTCAGCGGCGAGGCGGCGTCATAGACCTTGGGGTCGCTCTCCGGCGTGCCGAGCAGCCCGCGCTGGTACGCCTTCAGCAGCTCGTCCTGGTCGCGGTACATCGTCCGCCAGTTGATGATTCCGAACCATTGGACCGCCGCGGCGAACTCGTCGGGCGCGCGGCCGATCGCCATCAGGGTCATGAACCCGCCATAGCTCCCGCCGAAGATGCCGACGCGCTTGGCATCGACATAGCCGGTATCGACGAGGAACTTCTTCGCCGCGATCGTGTCCTTGAGGTCGCCGCCGCCGAGATCTTTGAAGTTCGCCGCCTGGAACGCCTTGCCATAGCCCGTCGAGCCGCGGAAATTGGGCTGGATTACGACATAGCCGCGGCTGGCGAAGGCCGTCGCGTAGCGGCTGTATCCGTCCTGCGTCTGTCCGGTCGGCCCGCCATGCGGCAGCACGATCGCCGGGTTGGCCGCATCGCGCTTAAGGTTCGCCGGCATCGTCACGACTGCGCTGATCAGCGTCCCGTCGAAGCTCTTGTACGTCACCACCTGCGACTTGGGCAAAGCCTCGGGCAGCAGGCTGGCGAGCGCCAGCTGGGTCGCCGGCCGCGAGGTGCCGCTGGCCACGTCGTAGAGATAAAGGTTGGTCGGCGAATCGGCGCCCGAATGGCTGACCATCAGCGTCTTGCCGTCGGGCGAGCGTGGATCGTTGCCGACCAGATAGTTGAGCCCCGCCGGGATCGGCAGCGCGGTCTCTGCGCCGCTTGCCAGGTCGTAGCGGTACAGCCTGGTGCGCGCATCGGCGTTGGTAGTAACGATCAGCGCCTTGCCGTCACGGCTGAACAAGGTCGCGGTCTGCTCCCATGGCGTCGGCTTGAGCCATTTCCAGGCCTTGGTCGCGGTGTCGTACAGCCCGGCATGGAGCTGGCCGGTGCCGTCGTCGGTGCTGACCGCAAGCCATTTGCCATCGGGGCTGGCATCGGCCGCGCCATAAACGGTGTCGGCCTTGCCGATCAGCTTGGTCGCCGCACCGCTGGCGACGTCGATCCGCCAGACTTCGCCGACCTTCGAATCGACTCGGTCGCGGTTGGCGATCAGCGCCTTGCCGCCCTCGATCCAGGCCACCGGGCTCCAGCCATATTGCGGATCGGCTTCCTTGGTCAGCGCGCGGACCTTGCCGCTCGCATCCATCACCGCGACGTTGGTCTGGCCCTCGGACCTCAGCTTGGTCGACAGCGCCACCAGCCCGCCGCTCGGCCCGACGAGCAGCGATTCCTCGCGCACATCAGGCGAATTGGTCAGGTTCTCGACTGCGCCGCCGCCTACGGGCACGCGATAAATGTCGTGATATTCGTTCCCGCCGACATCCTGACGGAAATAGAGATATTTGCCATCCGCCGAGGCGGCGAGACCGCTTTGGCCATCGTCCGACTGAGTCAGCTGTACCGGCCAGCTGCCCGCGGCCTCGGTGCGCCAGATATTGGTGCGGCCCGACAGATTTGTCGCGACGAAGATATACTTGCCGTCGGTGCTCCACGCGGTGCTGCCCAGGCTGCGCGACGCCCCGATATCCGCGATCGGCACGCTGCGCGCCTGCGGATTCGCGGGGGAATCGACGGACTTCGGATCGGTGAGCGGACGATCGGGCGTCTTGACTTGCGCCGCGGCCGGCGTGGCAAGGACGAAGGCAAGGGCAGTGGTTGCGAGCAGGCGCTTCATTTGAATTCCCCCGTTGACCGGACAATCCTGCCAGACTGAAGAAGGAGGGGGAAGCGGGATCAAAAGCCCCTCCCTTGAAGGGGAGGGGCTAGAAAGAGGTCAGCCGGGCTGCTTGGCCAGCCACTCCTCGAGCCACTTGATCGTATAGTCGCCCCGCTGGAACTCCGGATCGTCGAGCAGCGCCTGGTGCAGGGGAATCGTCGTTTTCATCCCCTCGACCACGAACTCCTCCAGCGCGCGGCGCAGCCGCATCAGGCAGCGCTCGCGAGTCGAGCCATAGACGATCAGCTTGGCGATCATGCTGTCGTAATAGGGCGGCACCCGGTAGCCGGTGTAGAGCCCGCTATCGACGCGGACGTGCATGCCCCCGGGGGCATGGAACTGCTTCACCGTTCCCGGCGAGGGCGCAAAGGTCCGCGGATCCTCGGCGTTGATCCGGCATTCGATCGCATGGCCGTGGAACTGGATCTTGTCCTGCGTGCACGACAGGCCATGCCCCTCGGCGACACGGATCTGCTCACGGACGAGATCGAGCCCGGTGATCATCTCGGTCACCGGATGCTCGACCTGCAGGCGGGTATTCATCTCGATGAAGTAGAACTCGCCATTCTCCCACAGGAACTCGATCGTCCCCGCGCCGCGATAGCCCATATCGGCCATCGCCTTGGCGCAGACGCCGCCGATCCGCGCGCGATCGGCCTCGCCGAGCACGGGGGAGGGGGCTTCCTCGAGCACCTTCTGGTGGCGGCGCTGGAGGCTGCAGTCGCGCTCGCCGAGATGGACGGCGTTGCCGTTGCCGTCGCCGAACACCTGGATCTCGATGTGGCGCGGATTGCCGAGATATTTTTCGAGATAGACCGTGGCGTCGCCGAACGCGGCCTTCGCCTCGCTGCCCGCCTGTTGCATCAGCGTCTCGAGCTGGTCCTCGGACGTGCAGACCTTCATGCCCCGCCCGCCGCCGCCCGACGCCGCCTTGATGATCACCGGATAGCCGGCCTTGGCCGCGATCGCCTTGGCCTCGGCCAGGTCGCTGATCGCGCCGTCCGAACCGGGGACGAGCGGCAGGCCCAGCGCGCCCGCGGTGCGCTTGGCTTCGATCTTGTCGCCCATCGTGCGGATATGCTCGGGCTTGGGCCCGACGAAGATGATCCCGTGCGCCTCGACGATCTCGGCGAACTGGGCGTTCTCCGAGAGGAAGCCATAGCCCGGGTGGATCGCGTCCGCGCCCGAGATCTCGGCCGCCGAGATGATGTTAGGGATGTTGAGATAGCTGTCGGTCGCCGCCGGCGGCCCGATGCAGATCGCCTCGTCTGCCAGCCGTACATGCATCGCGTCGCTATCGGCCGTCGAGTGCACCGCGACCGTCTTGATCCCCATCTCGTGGCAGGCACGATGGATGCGGAGCGCGATCTCGCCGCGATTGGCGATCAGCAGCTTCTTGATCTCGGGCATTGTTATTCGACGACCACGAGCGGCTGATCGAATTCCACCGGCTGGCCATTCTCGATGAGGATGGCCTTGACCGTGCCCGCGGCGGGCGCCTGGATCGGGTTCATCACCTTCATCGCCTCGATAATCAGCAGCGTATCGCCCGCGGCCACCTTGTCGCCCACCGACACGAACACCTTCGCCTCGGGATTGGGCTTGAGATAGGCAGTGCCGACCATCGGCGACTTGACTGCGTTCGCCGCGGCGGTGGGCGCCTCGATCGCCGCAGGCGCTGCGAGCGGCGTCGGCGCGGTGGCCATGGCGGGCGCCATGTGCACCGTCGGCGCGGCGATCACGGTGCGCGCGACGCGCACGCGGCGTTCGCCGTCCTCGACTTCGATTTCGGTAAGCTGCGTCTCGTCGAGCACGGCGGCGAGCTGGCGGACCAGCTCGATATCGACGTGCATCGCCCCGGTTTTCTTATCTTCGGCCATTGCGACCCTTCATCCGATGAAAGCGCGCGCTCATGTCAGAGACGCGCCGCGGCTTCAAGCGCAAGCATGTACGACAGCGCTCCGAAGCCCGCGATGGTTCCGCGTGCGGCGCGACCGACGAACGACGTGTGCCGGAAGTCCTCGCGCGCATGCGGGTTGGAAAGATGGACCTCGATCACCGGCGTCGTGATGCTCTTCACGGCATCATGCAACGCGATCGAAGTGTGCGTGTACCCGCCCGGATTGAGAATGACAGCCTTGGCGCCCCGGGCCTGCGCCTCGTGCAGCCAGTCGATGAGATGCCCCTCATGGTTCGACTGGCGCAGGTCGATTTCGAGATCGAGCTCCTTGGCGCGATCTTCCATCTGCCCCGCAATGTCGTCGAGCGTGTCCGAGCCATAGATCTCCGGCTCGCGCAGCCCCAGCAGGTTGAGGTTGGGGCCGTTGAGAACGTAGATCGTATCGGCCAAGGCTGACGGTCCGCTGCTAGAGTGAATATGTGCCCATAGCGGTTCGTTACGCTCAGCGCAAAGTGCCGCGAACCCGCTGTTAAGGCTGGCTGAGCGAAGACGGTGTGGCCGAATTCGGGAGCCTCGCCATGTTTCTGTCCTTCCTCGCGCCGCTGGCGCTCTCTGCCCCGGCGCCATCGCAGCCGGTCGATATCCGGGCGGTGCTGGTTGAGCTGACTATCGACGCGAGCGGCGTCAGCCGGGCCTGCGACACGATCGAATCATCGGGCTCGGAGCTGATCGACGGCATGGCTTGTCTGCTAGTGGCGTCGAAGGGCGTCGAGGTCCCCTCGGAGGTGCTGCCTCCGCAGGGATCGTCCGCCACGATCAAGTGGAAGCAGCGCGCGGCGATGGTGCAGTTCTCGGATGGGTCGTCGAAGCTCGCCATTCCGCCCGAACGGATGATGCGCAGGGTCTTCCCGCGCAAATATCCTGACGGGCAGCGCGGCGCCATGCTCGTCGAGTCGTTGGACGGGAAAGGCGGCCCCCGCACCTGTGCTTTCTTCGCGCCGCGCATGGTTTCGCGCTTCGACGCCGCGACGTGCAGGCGTGTATTGTGCGTCGAGGAGCAGGCCACCGAGTCCACGGTCGGCGAAAACCGCCGGGTACTCCTCTGGACAAATGCAGTGGTGGCCGCCGGAGACCTTTGACAAAGCTGGGCCCGCGCCTAAGTGCCCCCCCAGGAGATAGTGATGGCGCACACGGACGGTACGGTCAGCATTGTAGTGAACGGTGAGCACAAGCGGGTCACCGCGGGTCTCACCATCATCCAGCTTGCCGAACAGCTCGGGCTGGTGCCCGAGAAGATCGCCGTCGAGCGCAATCTCGAAGTGGTGCCGCGCTCGACCTTGGGCGAAGTGATCGTGCATGACGGCGACGAGCTCGAAATCGTCCATTTCGTCGGCGGCGGCGATCATGCCCGCCCGATCGAGGACGACAGCTGGAGCGTCGCGGGGAAGACCTTCCGCTCGCGCCTCATTGTCGGCACCGGCAAGTACAAGGATTTCGAGCAGAACGCCGCGGCGGTAGCCGCCAGCGGTGCCGAGATCGTCACCGTGGCAGTGCGCCGGGTCAACGTCTCCGATCCGGGCGCGCCGATGCTCACCGACTATATCGACCCCAAGAAGATCACCTATCTCCCCAACACCGCGGGCTGCTTCGACGCGGAGAGCGCGATCCGCACGCTGCGGCTGGCGCGCGAGGCCGGCGGCTGGGAACTGGTCAAGCTCGAAGTCCTCGGCGAGGCGCGGACGCTCTATCCCGACATGGTCGAAACGCTGCGCGCCACCGAGATTCTCGCCAACGAAGGCTTCAAGCCGATGGTCTATTGCGTCGACGATCCAATCGCGGCGAAGCGCCTGGAAAATGTCGGCGCAGTGGCGATCATGCCGCTCGGCGCACCGATCGGCTCGGGGCTCGGCATCCAGAACCAGGTGACGATCCGCCTGATCGTCGAGGGCGCCAAGGTGCCGGTGCTGGTCGATGCCGGCGTCGGCTCGGCGTCGGACGCGGCCGTGGCGATGGAGCTCGGCTGCGACGGCGTGCTGATGAACACCGCGATCGCCGAAGCCAAGGATCCGATCCTGATGGCCGCGGCGATGAAGGCGGCGGTAGAGGCGGGGAGGCTGTCGTACCGCGCCGGGCGCATGGGCAAGCGCCGCTATGCCGATCCGTCGAGCCCACTGGCGGGATTGATCTAGGGTCACCACCCGATTGGGTGCGGCTGGGCGATCGCTCGGCGGACCCGGCAATGCAGGCTGTCCTCTCGAGCGCCGTCGCAACTGGCCCCGGCCTTCGCCGGGGACAGCGTCAATCACCCAACCACCTCATCGCCGCTTGCGCGCCAGCCAGATCGCCCGCCCGCCGGTTGCCTCGTCGTTGGGCACGAACGCCACTTCGATCAGCCCGTGCTCGGCGAACAGTGCGCGATACTCTGCGGGCGCCAGACTGGCGTGGTAGAGTTCCTCGCCGAACTGGCAGCCCATCGTCTCGTCGCGTGCCGCGCCGGTGTTGAACAGGAAGGCGCCGTCGGGCGCGAGCAGTCTCGCGACCTTGACCACCATTTCGGCCTGCTCCTCGGGCCGCAGGTGGAAGATGCTGTCCCACGCGATCACCCCGTGGAACGGTCCCTCAACTTCGACGCCGCGCATGTCGGCGCAGATCCAGCGATGCCGCCCGAACCGCGTTCGCGCGAGTGTAATCATCCGTTCGGAGGCGTCGATGCCGGTCAATTCCCGGTTGCGGTCGATCAGATAGCGCGCGATCGGCTCGCCTGCGCCGCAGCCCAGGTCGAGGACCTGCCCGCCCTTGGGAACGCCGAGCAGGAAACGGTCCAGCCAGCCCTTTTCGACAAGGTCCTTGCGCCGCGACGCGTCGAACGCGTGCGCGTGTCGCTCATAATGTTCTGCAATCCGGTCGGGCATTTCAGGAACCCCGCCTGCCGTGAACCGTTGTTGGGGTGCACGCTAGTACAAGGCGCAGTCACGCGCCGGTTCGCGGCTAGGAGTTTGAAATCATGGGTGAACTCGTCGACAAGATCAAGGGCAACCTCAACGAGGCGGCAGGCAAGATCAAGCAGGAGAGCAACAACCCGGAGACCCGCGACGAAGGCGCCGCGCAGGAGCTCAAGGGCAAGGGCCAGCAGCTGGCCGGCAAGGTCAAGGGCGCGCTCGGCGACGATATCTGACGCCGGCGCCTGACCACTGAACGAATGGGCGGTCTCGCGAGAGGCCGCCCTATCTTCGTTCAATCGGGAACGTAGAACGACCAGAGGCCGCTGGGCAGTTTGCTCGCGGCGAAGCGGACCGGACGGTGCGACGTGCCGATTTCGCAGACCATGTACGACTGCATCTGCGAGGGATCGAGCGGATTGGGCAGGTTCAC
Source organism: Sphingomonas sp. LM7 (assembly GCF_002002925.1). Lineage (NCBI taxonomy): Bacteria > Pseudomonadati > Pseudomonadota > Alphaproteobacteria > Sphingomonadales > Sphingomonadaceae > Sphingomonas > Sphingomonas sp. LM7. The sequence continues at coordinate 4,014,254 of NZ_CP019511.1, forward strand.
GGTCTTGCTGCCGAGCCAGCGCCATTCCTGCTGCCACACCCGAGCACCCGAGAACGCGAGCTGCTGGTCGCCCTCCCTGCCGATATGTGCCGTCTTCCAACCCATGACCGTCTCCTTGCCTCCATTATAGAGGATCGGGAGCCGTTCAGCGGTCGCGGATCGCGCTGATTGTCGTGCCCGGCGTGATGATTTCCACATCGGTCTTGAGGTGGAGCAGCCGCACGCCGGTTCGTGCCAGCGCGCGCCCCAGCGCCGGTGCGAATTGCGCGGTAGTCTCCACCGTCTCCGCCCAACAGCCATAGGCCCGGCCGAGCGCGGCGAAATCCGGATTGTGCAGCTTCGTGCCCGAAAGCCGCGCCGGATATTCGCGCTCCTGGTGCATCCGGATCGTGCCGTATGCGCCGTTGTCGATCACCAGCACCAGGATGTCGGCACCGTGCTGGACCGCAGTCGCCAGCTCCTGGCCGTTCATCATGAAGTCGCCGTCGCCCGCCAGCGCGACCACCTGCCGTTCGGGCGCGCGCAGCTTGGCGGCGACGGCGGCCGGCACGCCATAGCCCATCGCCCCGGCGGTCGGCGCCAGCTGCGAGGGCTGGGTCCCGTAGCGCCAATAGCGATGCCACCAGCCCGAGAAATTGCCCGCGCCGTTGCAGATGATCGTATCCGCCGGCATCGCCTCGCGCATCGCCGCGACGCACTGGCCCAGGTCGAGCGCCACGCCGTCGCGGGGCTTGGGGGTCGACCAGTCGAGCCATTCGGCATGCGCTTCGCGCGCTGCGCCACCGCGCACCGCGCCGATATTCTCATGGCTGGCAGCCGCTGCGAAGCTCGCCATGTCGGCGCAGATCGCGACGTCGGCGCGATAGACCCGGCCCAATTCATTTGGGTCGGGATGGACGTGGATCAGCGTCTGCCCCGGATGCTCCGGCGTGATCAGCGCATAGCCGTCGGTGGTCGCCTCGCCCAGCCGCGCGCCGACCGCGAGGATCAGGTCGGCGCCCTTGATCCGCGAGACCAGCTTGGGGTTGGGCCCATAGCCGAGATTGCCTGCGAACGCCGTCGATCCGGCGGGAAGCGTGTCCTGCCGCCGGAACGCGCTGGCCACGGGCAGGCCGATCCGCTCGGCGAAGGTAGCGAAGGCCGCGCCCGCGGCAGGCGTCCAGCCCGCGCCGCCGACGATCGCGATCGGCCGCTCGGCCTGCTGGATCAATCCGGTCATCGCCTGCATTGCATGCCGGTCAGGCGCCTGGCCGACGCGCGGCAGCGGCGGGCGGTCCACCGCCTCGACCATATCGCACAGCATGTCCTCGGGCAGCGCGATCACTACCGGGCCCGGCCGGCCGTTCATCGCCACGTTCCACGCCCGCGCGACATATTCCGGGATCCGCGCCGCATCCTCGATCCGCGTCGCCCATTTGGCGAGCGGACCGAAAAAGGCCGGAAAGTCGACTTCCTGAAACCCTTCGCGGTCCCGCATGCCGCGGTCGACATCGCCGATGAACAGGATCATCGGCTGCGAATCCTGCATAGCGACGTGGACCCCGATGCTGGCATTGGTCGCCCCCGGCCCGCGCGTGACGAAGGCCACCCCCGGCCGCCCGGTCATCGCCCCGTCGGCGCACGCCATGAACCCGACCCCGCCTTCCTGCCGGCAAGTGACGAGATCCACTTCAGGCGTGTCGTGCAGCGCGTCGAGGACGGCGAGGAAGCTCTCGCCCGGTACATGGAAGATCCGGTCGCAGCCTTGCGCGACCAGATTGTCGACGAGGATCCTGCCCCCGGTTCGTTTGGCGGTCATGCGGCTTTCCTAGCCCGGCTCGCCGGCTTCGCGTAACCCCCCTTCGATGCGGTGCCCATACCGCGCTGGAATAGCCGAGTTGAAACCCGGTTCAGGTTTGCTTGACCGCTTGCCAAGCCCCGGATTATCGCCGCGCACAGGTCAGGAGAGAATCGCGCCATGAAGAAGCTCTACCCCAACGCCGAGGCAGCGCTGGAAGGGCTGCTGTTCGACGGCATGACGCTGTGTGCCGGCGGTTTCGGCCTGTCCGGCATCCCCGAGCGGCTGATCGACGCGATCCAGGCCGCGGGCGTCAAGGACCTCACCATCGCCTCGAACAATGCCGGGATCGACAATGAGGGCCTCGGCAAGCTGCTGCGCAGCCGCCAGGTCAAGAAGATGATCTCCTCCTATGTCGGCGAAAACAAGGAGTTCGAGCGGCAATATCTGAGCGGCGAGCTCGAAGTCGAATTCTGCCCCCAGGGCACGCTCGCCGAGCGCTGCCGGGCAGGGGGCGCGGGCATCCCCGGCTTCTACACCAGGACCGGCGTCGGCACCCAGGTAGCCGAGGGCAAGGAAATGAAGGTGTTCGACGGAGAGGAATATATCCTCGAGCGCGGCATCCGCAGCGACCTTTCGATCATCAAGGGCTGGAAGGCCGACGAGAGCGGCAACCTGATCTTCCGCAAAACCGCGCGCAACTTCAACCAGCCGATGGCGACCGCGGGCAAGGTCTGCGTCGCCGAAGTCGAGGAAGTGGTGCCGGTCGGCAGCCTCGATCCCGATCAGATCCACTTGCCCGGCATCTATGTGAAGCGGCTGATCGTCGGCGCGCCCTATGACAAGAAGATCGAATTCCGCACCGTTCGCGCCCGCCCCGAGTCCGCGGAGGCGGCATGACCGCCACGCGGCTCCCGGCCCGGCTGGCGCTTGCGACGGGCGTGGCGACGTTGCTCTCGGGCTGCGTCGCGGCGGTGATCGCGGCTCCGATCGCGGCCGGTGCGGGCGTATACAAATCGGCGCAGGATCGCCCGCTGAAGCGCAAGCGGGCGCGTCAGCCCGCGCCGAAGCCGATCGAGGCGCTCCCAGCGCCCAAGGTGCAGGCGCCGGTCGCGCTGCCGCCATCGGGCGGCGCTCCCGCCGGGATGCAATATCTCTATGGATCGGGCGAGGCGGCGGCGCTCAGCATCCAGGCCTATCAGGCGATGTGGAATTATCTGAAGGTCGAGATCGGCTATCGCCGCGACAAGGCGAAGATCCGTTCGGTCGTGCTCACGCCAGGCTCGACGCTTGACAATCCCCAGTTCGAGCCCTGCGGAAAGCGCCCGCTCGCAGTGGTGCTCGATATCGACGAAACCGCGCTGCTCAACCTGGGCTATGAACGCGACGAGGCCGCCCGCGGCGGCAGCTATGATGCAGCCCGCTGGGCCCGCTGGGAGCAGACCGGCGCGGACAAGGTCGCGGCCGTCCCCGGCGCTGCCGAGGCGCTCGCCGCCGCGCGCCGCGAAGGCTTCACCGTGATCTTCAATTCCAATCGCTCGGCCGCGACCGCTGCGCAGACCGCCGCCGCGCTCGACCATGCGGGCCTTGGCCCCGCGGCGCTGTTCGACACGCTGTGGCTGCGCGGCGAAGGCGAGACCAGCGGCAAGGACGCCCGGCGCCAGAAGATCGCCCAGCGCTTCTGCATCGTCGCGATGGCCGGCGATCAGCTCGGCGACTTCAGCGACTTGTTCAACACTCCCGACGCCCCCGTGCTCGCCCGTCGCAACAGCGTCGAGGGTACGTTGCTCGCGCCGCTCTGGGGTGCCGGCTGGTTCATGCTGCCCAACCCGGTCTACGGTACCGGGCTGAAGGGCGGCGTCGACGACATCTTCCCGCCCGACATGCGCTGGACCGATCCGGGCGCACCGCCGCGATGAGCTGGGGGCGCAATCCCTGGCTGCTGGCCGGTGGTCTCGCCAGCGCGCTCGCGGCGATCGCCCATCTCGCCTGCATCGCCGGCGGCAGCGCCTGGTTCCGCGCGCTTGGCGCGCCGCCGCAGGTGGTGCGCGGTGTCGAGCTCGGCAGGTGGCAGCCGGTGGCGGCGACGGTCGCGATCGCGGCGCTGCTGCTGGTCTGGGCCGCCTATGCCTTGGCCGGGGCGGGTCTCATCCGCCGCCTGCCGCTACTGCGGCTCGGACTTATCGCGATCACGGCGGTGTATCTGCTGCGGGGGATGCTGTTCCGGCCAGAGATGCTGGGCCGGCCCGACCTTTCCCAGACCTTCGCGCTCGTGTCTGCCGGCATCGTGCTGGCAATGGGACTGGTGCATGCGATCGGCCTGTGGCGCGGCTGGAACGATTTGTGATTGGAGACCTACGATAATGCCCTGGACCCGTGACGAAATGGCCGCGCGCGCGGCAAAGGAGCTGCAGGACGGCTTCTACGTCAATCTCGGCATCGGCATCCCGACGCTGGTGGCCAATCACATTCCCGACGGCGTCGAGGTCACGCTCCAGTCGGAGAACGGCATGCTCGGCATCGGACCGTTCCCGTTCGAAGGCGAAGAAGACCCCGATTTGATCAACGCCGGCAAGCAGACGATCAGCGAGCTGCCCAGCTCGGTCTATTTCTCGTCATCGGACAGCTTCGCGATGATCCGCGGCGGGCATATCGACCTGACCGTGCTCGGCGCGATGGAAGTCAGCGCGACCGGCGACATCGCCAACTGGATGATCCCGGGCAAGATGATCAAGGGGATGGGCGGCGCCATGGACCTCGTCGCGGGGGTCAAGAAGATCATCGTGGTGATGGAGCACAACTCCAAGGCCGGCGATCCCAAGTTCATCCCCGAATGCACGCTGCCGCTCACCGGCAAGAACGTGGTCGACATGATCATCACCGATCTCGCGGTGTTTCAGCGTCCCGATCATGACAGCCCGTTCAAACTGATCGAGCTCGCCCCCGGCGTGACTGCCGCGGACGTGGCGGAGAAGACCACCGCGGCCTATCAATCCTGATGTGGCGCCGGGCCGGACTGGCCGCGCTGATAGTGGCCGCAGGGCTCGGCGTGATGATCGCATTCACGTCGCCGCCGGCGCTGCTCTCGCTTGCCGACGGCGCGCTGGGCGGCGGCAGCGGCGCAGCCAGGCCCGGAAGCGCGATCCCGTTCGGCACGCAGGGCCAGACGCTCGACATATGGCGACCGTCCGGCGAGGTTCGCGGCACGCGGCCAGTGCTGATCTTCTGGTATGGCGGCGGCTGGGTGAAGGGCGATCGCCGCGCCTATGCCTTCGCCGCCCGCGCTTTCGCCAGGGCCGGTTACGTCGTAGTGGTGCCCGATTACCGCAAGGTGCCGGGCATTCGCTTCCCCGCCTTCCTCCAGGACGGCGCACAGGCAGTCAAATGGACGCGCGACCACATCGCCGAGTTCGGCGGCGACCCCGCCCGCATCGCACTCGCCGGCCATTCGGCGGGCGCCTACACCGTCGCGATGCTCGCGCTCGACCCGCGCTGGCTGGCGGCGGAAGGCGTCGATCCGGCCATCGTCCGGGCAGGGGTGGGGCTGTCCGGCCCCTATGATTTCTATCCCTTCACTTCGAAGCGCGCGATCGACGCGATGCATGGCGTCGCCGATCCGGCGATGACCCAGCCGCTCCATTTCGCCCGCGCCGATGCACCGCCTTTGCTGCTGGTGACTTCGGGCGGCGACACCGTAGTGCGCCCGCACAACGCGATAAACCTGGCCGCGCGGCTGCAGGCGCTCGGCGCGCCGGTGACGCTGCGCAACTATCCACGCATCACCCATGAAGAAGTCGTAATGGCGTTGTCCGTGCCGTTCCGCGGCAAGGCGCCGACGCTCGCCGACAGCGTCGCCTTCCTCAACGGTGCGCTGGCGCCGCGTTGACACTCGCCCGGGCGAGGCCTAGCCTCCCCGCATGGGCTGGTTCCGCCGCCGCTATCTCGACCTGCTGGGCTCGATCTACATCTACAACGAGCATCGCGGCTACACGAGCATCGATCGCGTGCTGGAGGCCGTACGCGCGCGGTCGCCGGACGACGCCGCGCTGATCGCCGCGATCGAAAAGCATCGCGCCGACGAACGCAAACACTATCTCATGTTCAAGCGCTGGTTCGAGCTGCAGGGCAAGATGCCGCTGCAGGTCGGCCGGACCTGCGGCCATATCGATCGCTTCGTCGAGATCGTATTCCGCCGCACGATCGACGATCTCGATACACAGGCGATCATCGCCAGCGACGACGAATTCGAGAAGCTGTGCCGCGTCATCTCCCTCACCGAGCAGCGCGGCCACAAGCAGGTCGATATCCTGCTCCGCCACTCGCTGGTCACTGGCGACAAGGTGCTGATGAAGATCTTCCGGATCATCGAAAAGGACGAGCCGAGCCATTGGGCGCCCTATGACGGCTGGCTCAGGGCCAATGGCAAGCGCGACCCGAAATGGTGGGAGCGCGGCATCGACACCTTCATCCATTCGGAGCTGCTGTTCCTCAAGCTCCCCGCGCTGTTCCTGAACCCGTGGTTGCAGCGTCGCGAGGATTGGCCCGATGTGCACGATCCGGCCACCCGGCTCGCATCGCCGCTTCCGGCGCTGGGTTAAGCGAACCCTTCCCGAAGGGCTGGGGCTTTAGCGCCGCTCACGCATCCGCTATCCACTCCCGATGCGTATCCTTCTGACAGGCTCTTCCGGCTGGCTCGGCCGCTTCCTTGCGCCGATGCTGCGCGCCCGCGGCGACGACGTGATCGGCCTCGATGTCGCCCCGGGCGTAGACACCCGGATCGTCGGCTCGGTCGCCGACCGTGCATTGGTCGACCGCGTCTTCGCCGAACACGGGATCGAGGCGGTGATCCATGGCGGCGCGCTGCATAAACCCGACATCGTCCGCTATCCCGCGCAGGCGTTCATCGACGTCAACGTAACCGGCACGCTCAACCTGCTCGAAGCCGCCACCGCCGCCAGGCATGACCGCTTCGTCTTCACTTCGACCACGTCGCTCATGATCTCCACTGCGATCCGCAACGAGCTGGCCGATCATGCCGTCTGGCTCGACGAGACCAGCGGTCCGCTGGAGCCGCGCAACATCTACGGCGTCACCAAGCTCGCCGCCGAGCAGCTCTGCCGCCTCGCGCATCTCGAGAACGGCCTCAACTGCGTCGTGCTGCGCACCAGCCGTTTCTTTCCCGAGGAGGACGACACCCACCGCACGCTGTCGGGCGAGAACATGAAGGCCAACGAACTGCTCCACCGCCGCCTGACGGTGGAGGATGCCGCCCGCGCGCACATTGCGGCGCTGGCACGCGCGCCCGATATCGGCTTCGGCTGCTTCATCATATCCGCGCCGACTCCGTTTCGTCGTGACGAATGCGAGGAAATTAAAGGGGATGCGATGCAAGTAATCGTGCGGCATTTCTCCGATGCAGCTGCGTTATACGCTGCAAAAGGCTGGGAACTGCCCAAGTCGATTGGGCGCATCTATGACGCCGCGCTTGCAGAGCAAGTCTTGGGCTTCCGCTGCGAGACGGATTTTGGTTCGGTACTCGATGCCATCCGGCGTGGTGACGCGCTGCCTTTTGCGCATGATCCATCCTATGTCTCGCCCAAGGAAGTGCCGGACACTGCATGACATCAACGATGCGCAATGCGCATTGTCGGCGTAACAAGTGTCTGGTCTTGGGGGGAATATGCGCTGGATCATCCGCGGACTGGCGGCACTCGCCGGTCTGGTCATGGCCGTGCTGGTTATCGTCTATGCGGGATCGCAATGGGTGATCCGGCAAGGCCATATCGTTCCGATGACGGACGTCGCGATCCCCAAGGATGCCGCCTCGATCGCCGAGGGCGCGCGCGTCGCCCGCATCGCCAATTGCCGCGATTGTCATGGCGCTAATGGCGAGGGTAAGATCCTGTTCGAAGATCCGATGCTCGGCCGCATCGCCCCGCCGCCGCTGGCGAAAATTGCCGCAACGATGACCGATGCCGAGCTCGTCCGCGCCATCCGGCACGGCGTGCACAAGGACGGGTCGTCGCTGTTCATCATGCCCGCCGCAGCGCTCGGCCATCTCTCCGATCAGGATGTCGGCCGCATCGTCGCCTGGATCCGCACGCTCAAGCCGGGGCCGGGCGATTCGCAGGCCACCATGTCCTATGGGCCGGTTGGGCGCGCGCTGATCCTAACGGGCAAGCTCCCGCCGATGGCGACGTCGGCAAAGCTCTCCCAGCCGACGCGTCCCGCCGATATGGGCCGCTATGTCGCCGACATCGCCTGCCTCGCCTGCCACAAGCTCCACCAGGACAACATGATGGAAGACGGCAACACCCGGGTTCCCGCGCTCGCGCCGATGGTCGCCGCCTATGACCCGGCGCTGCTCAGGAAACTGCTGCGCACCGGCGTCGGCACCAAGCCCGATCACGGGCTGATGAGCGAAGTCGCGCGTCAGAGCTTCTTCGTGCTCACCGATCCCGAGATCGATGCGCTTCAGGCCTATCTGAGGGGGGAGGCCGAACGCGCGCCCGCGCAATAGCTTGGCTTGATATGGTAAAATTGCGTAGCGGGTTGCCCTGACGCAAGATTGGCCTAGATCGCCCGGATGGCCAGCAAACCCCTCACGCTGTACGAGAAGATCTGGGCGGACCATGTCGTCGAGCGCCGCGACGACGGCACCTGCCTGATCTATATCGATCGGCACCTCGTCCACGAAGTCACCAGCCCCCAGGCCTTTTCCGGTCTGCGCGCCGCGGGCCGCCCCGTGCGCCGCCCGGATCTTACCCTCGCGGTGCCTGACCATAACCTTCCCACCACCGCGCGCGTCAATGCCGCCGGCCATGCGCTGCCGATCGCCGATCCCGCCAGCGCCGGCCAGCTTTCCGCGCTGCGCACCAACGTCGCCGAATTCGGCGTCCCCTATATCGACGCGCTCGATGCGCGGCAGGGGATCGTTCATGTCGTTGGCCCCGAACAGGGCTTCACGCTCCCCGGCACCACGCTGGTCTGCGGCGACAGCCATACTTCGGCGCACGGCGCTTTGGGCGCGCTGGCGTTCGGCATCGGCACTTCCGAAGTCGAGCACGTCCTCGCCACCCAGACGCTCCTGTTGCAGCAATCGAAGACGCTCGAGATCCGCGTCGATGGCAGCCTCGGTTTCGGAGTCAGCCCCAAGGATGTCGTCCTCGCAATCATCGGCAAGATCGGCGCCGCCGGCGGCACCGGCTATGTCATCGAATTCACCGGCGAAGTGATCCGCGCAATGTCGGTCGAGGGCCGGCTGACCGTGTCGAACATGTCGATCGAGGGCGGCGCGCGCTCGGGCCTGATCGCGCCCGATGAAACCACCTTCGCCTATCTCAAGGGCCGACCGCTCGCGCCCAAGGGCGCCGACTGGGACAACGCCGTCGCCTATTGGCGCACGCTCCCCACCGATCCCGGCGCACGCTACGACAAGACCGTCCTGCTCCACGCCGGCGACATCGCGCCGTCGCTCACCTGGGGCACCAGCCCAGAGGACGTCGTGTCGATCACCGGCGCGATCCCCGATCCGGAGAGCTTTGCCGATCCCTCGAAGCGCGTCGCCGCGCAGAAGTCGCTCGACTATATGGGTCTGGCGGCGGGCACCGCGATGCAGGACATCCCGATCGAGCATGTCTTCATCGGCAGCTGCACCAACAGCCGCATCGAGGATCTGCGCGCCGCTGCCGCGGTGGTGAAGGGCCGCCACGTCGCCGATCGCATCCGCCAGGCGCTGATCGTCCCGGGCTCGGGGCTGGTCAAGCTTCAGGCGGAGGCCGAAGGGCTCGACCGCATCTTCACCGAAGCCGGCTTCGAATGGCGCGAGCCCGGCTGTTCGATGTGCCTCGCGATGAATCCGGACAAGGTCCCCGCCGGCGAACGTTGTGCTTCCACCTCGAATCGAAATTTCGTAGGCAGGCAGGGTCCGGGCGCGCGAACCCATCTGCTTTCCCCCGCCATGGCGGCGGCGGCGGCGGTCACGGGGCGCCTCACCGATGTCAGGGAGCTGATGTCGGCGGATGCGTGAGGGGAGTGCGTATGAAGCGGGCGTTGGTCATGTTGATCGTCGGAACGGTGCTGAGCGGCCTCGCCGCAGCCTATGCATCGGCCCATTACAAGCCGTCCTCGACGCAGGTGCCGCCCGACCCGAGCTGATCCCCGGCGGCGTGGGCCCGTCGATTTTCCGGAGTAGCCATTGATGGAACCCGTTCGCCAGGTCGAGGGGCGCGCCTACCCATGGGGCGCCAAGAATATCGACACCGACATCATCATCCCTGCGCACTGGCTCAAGACCACGACGCGTGAGGGCCTCGGCAAGGGCGCGTTCGAGACCGTCCGCGCCCAGCCCGGCAACATCTTCGATGATCCGCGCTATGCCGGTGCGCCGGTGCTCATCGCCGGCGACAATTTCGGCTGCGGATCGAGCCGCGAGCACGCCGCCTGGGCGCTCGCCGATCTGGGCATCAAGGCAGTGATCGCACCCAGCTTCTCGGACATCTTCTCGGGCAACGCCTTCAAGAACGGCATCGTCCCGGTGGTGCTCCCGCAGGAAGCGATCGACCGTCTCGTCGAAGTCGCCCGTGACAATGAAGTCACCGTCGATCTGGAGACGATGACCGTCACCACCCCCTTTCAGGACCGCTTTCCCTTCGAGCTCGACGCCTTCCGCCGCCAGTGCCTGCTGGAAGGACTGGACGAGATCGGCATGACACTGGCAAAAGATACCGAGATTTCGAAATACGAATCCGGTGTCGCCTCTTTGCGCCCCTGGATCACAGTGGGAGCAGGCAATGAAGGCACTTCTGTCGCAGGCGCCGGGCGGACCTGAAACTCTAAGCGTATCCGAACTACCCGATCCGGTGCCGGACAAGGGCCAGGTCGTCGTCGCGGTCCGGGCGTGCGCGATCAACTATCCCGACGTCCTGATCATCGAGGACAAATACCAGTTCAAGCCGCCGCGCCCCTTCGCGCCGGGCGGCGAAATCGCCGGCCTCGTCGAGGCGGTGGGTGAGGGCGTAACCCGCTTCGCGCCCGGCGATCGCGTCCTTGGCGTGATCGGCAATGGCGGGCTGGTCGAGAAAGTCGCAGTCGATGCCGCGCGGCTCTATCCGCTCCCCGAAGGCCGCAGCTTCGAGGAAGGCGCGGCGCTGCTGCTCACCTACGCCACCACGATCCACGCATTGCTCGACCGCGGCCATCTGAAGGCCGGAGAGACGCTGCTCATCCTCGGCGCGGCCGGTGGCGTCGGCCTCGCCGCGATCGAGCTCGGCAAGGCGTTCGGCGCCCGCGTCGTCGCCGCGGTTTCCTCCGAGGAAAAGGCCGAGGCCGCGCGCGCCGCCGGCGCCGACGAAACGCTGGTCTATCCAAGCGCGCCGTTCGACAAGGAGCAGTCCAAGGCGCTCAGTGAGGCGTTCAAGGCCGCAGTCGGTCCCAAGGGCGCGGACGTCGTCTACGATCCCGTCGGCGGCGACTATGCCGAGCCCGCTCTGCGCGCGATCGGCTGGGAAGGGCGCTATCTGGTGGTCGGCTTCCCCGCCGGCATCCCCAAGCTGCCGCTCAACCTCACCTTGCTCAAGAGCTGCGACGTCTGCGGCGTGTTCTGGGGCGCCTTCGCCGCACGCGACCCGCAGGCCAACCAGGCGCATGTCGAGCATCTGTTCAAGCTGTGGAGCGAAGGCAAGATCGCCCCCCGCGTAACCGAAACCTTCGCGCTCGAGGATGGCGGCAAGGCCATCGCCAAGATGGCCGCGCGTCAGGCGATCGGCAAACTGGTGGTGACCATTTAGCCCCTGCCCTTCAGGGGAGGGGTGGGGGGTGGGGCCTGTCCGTCTCACCGAGCCCAAGGCCCGCCGCGCTGCCCCACCCCAACCCCTCCCCTGAAGGGGAGGGGCTTAGAGAGTTGCCTTGCCCTTCCACCCCTCCTATCTCGGCACAAACCGACATCAAAGGGCAGCACCACATGACCACATTCGACGATCGCGAGCGCGCATTCGAGGCGAAATACGCCCGTGACGAGGACATGGCGTTCCGCGTCTCGGCGCGGCGCAACCGTCTGCTCGGTCAGTGGGCGGCCGCCAAGATGAACCTCACGCCCGAAGAGACCGACGCCTATGCCAAGGCCGTCGTCCAGGCCGATTTCGAGGAAGCCGGCGACGAGGACGTGATCCGCAAGCTGCTGGGCGACCTGCTCGCCGCGGGTGTCGAAGTCGACGATGCGACGATCCGCCAGGCGATTTCGGAGCAGACCGTCGAGGCGCGTCGCCAGCTGATGGAATCGAAGTAACATGGCGATGGCCGCGGCCGAGATCGAGGAACTGATCCGCGCGGGCATCCCCGATGCCCGCGTCGAGATCACCGATCTCGCCGGCGACGGCGACCACTATGCAGCACGCGTCGTCGCCCCCATGTTCAAGGGGATGCCGCGCGTGCGCCAGCACCAGGCGGTTTATGCAGCGCTCGGCGGGCGCATGGGCGGCGTGCTTCACGCGCTCCAGCTGACCACCGAAGCGCCAGCCGAGGAGTAATATAGTGACCGACGAAGTTCAGGACCGCATCCAGGGTCTGGTGGACGCCAGCCCCGTGCTCCTTTTCATGAAGGGCAGCCCGCTCTTCCCGCAATGCGGCTTTTCCAGCCGGGCGATTGCCATCCTCAACCATCTCGGCGTCGAATTCGAGAGCGTCGACGTGCTCCAGGACCAGGGCGTGCGCCAGGGCATCAAGGCGTTCTCGGACTGGCCGACGATCCCCCAGCTTTATGTGAAGGGCGAATTCGTCGGCGGATCGGACATCATGATGGAGATGTACGAGAGCGGCGAACTCGCCCAGCTGATGGCCGACAAGGGCGTCGCCGCGCAGGGCTGAAGCCTGATATCCTAAAGTCGTCACCCCGGCCTTGTGCCGGGGTCCACCGCGCCGCGATGGAAAAGCAGGAGGCTCCTGCTGGTCGCCCGGCCTCCCGGTGGACCCCGGCACAAGGCCGGGGTGACGTGTGTATGAGGCCCATCGGTGTTCCGACGAAGGCCGAACCTGGCAAATGGGTAGGACGCCGGCCAACGCTCCAGCCTTCGCTGAATCACGAAATCGCTCGAACCCGCCGAGTCGCGCATCGATGTGGGGAAACCCGGGTCGGGTGGGTCGACGCGAGACCGGTAAGTAAGCGGTCGACCCACCCTGGAATGAAGCGTCAAAACGCTCGGGTGCGCTATACTTTGCACTCGCCGTGCCAGTTTCCGCCAACCGCGGTTTTCCAATGCCTTCAGTGGTTAACGTCACAATTCACCACCGCACGCCTGTAAATTTCCCCGACAGGCAGGGCCCCGGTGGCTGCGGTCACCGTAGCCGCTGTCAGAATCCATTCATCCAGCGTTCACCCCATTGACTACAGACGTAATCGAGACGATTACACAAGTAGTCGAAAGAGGGACTCATGACCGAACGGATCAGCGACGCCGAACATGCCGTGATGGAAGTGCTCTGGGAGGAGTCGCCGCTCACGGCGCAGGAAGTGGCCGAGCGTGTGCCCGCCGAGCGGGACTGGAGTGCGAACACCGTCAAGACGCTGCTCGGGCGCCTGCTCGCCAAGAGCGTCATCGCCCATGAGGAAGACGGTCGCCGCTATCGCTACCGGCCGCTGGTCGATCGCGTGGACTATGTCGGCGGCGAATCGCGCCGCTTCATGGACCGGCTGTTCGGCGGCAAGCTCACGCCCCTGGTCGCACATCTCGCCGAGCGCGACGCGATCACCGACCAGGACATCGCCGAGATCGAAGCGCTGCTGAAGGAGCTGAAGTCATGATCGGCTGGGCACTCGAGACCTTCGTCGCCACCACGCTGCTGATGCTGCTCGTGCTGGCGGTCCGTGCGCCGGTGCGGAAAACGTTCGGGCCGCACATGGCCTATGCGTTGTGGCTGCTGCCGGTGGCGCGCCTGCTCCTCCCGCCGCTCCCGCAAAGCTGGCACGAGCAGGCGGCGGCCCCGGTCGCCGCGGCGAGCGACATCGTCGCGATCTATATCGTCGAGCCGCTCGGCGCGGCACCTTCGGCCGGCGCCGAAGCCAGCTTCGGGCTATGGATGGTGGTATTGCTGGCCTGGGCGCTCGGCGCTGCGGCATTCCTCGCCTATCACCTTATCGCGCACGGTCGCTACACCGCCAATCTGCTGCGCCGCGCGCGCATCGACCGGACGGTTGCGCAGGGCAAGGTCCGCGTGATCGAGACCGACGCCGCGCACGGCCCTTTGGCCTTCGGCGTCTTTCGCAAATATGTCGCGTTCCCGCGCGATTTCTCGGAGCGCTATGACGAGCAGGAGCGCGATCTCGCGCTCGCCCACGAGCTCGGCCACCACATTCGCGGCGACTTGATCGCGAACTGGGTCGCGCTGATCGTCCTCGCGCTCCACTGGTTCAATCCGATCGCCTGGCGGGCCTTCCGCGCCTTCCGCGCCGATCAGGAAATGGCTTGCGACGCCCTCGTGCTCGCCGGCCGCGCCCAGGCACTGCGCCATGCCTATGGCCGTGCGATCGTCAAGTCCGCGCATGGGGGTGCGGTCTCGGCGGCCTGTCACTTGCACACGATCAACGAAGTCAAAGGGAGGTTACGCATGCTTTCGAAGACCCGGCAATTTTCCCCCACCCGCGCTGCCACCGGCCTGATCGGCATCGGTGCGCTCTCGGTCGCCGCGCTGGGGTTCACCGCTTCTGGCACCCAGGCGGCGGAGACGCTCAAGAGCAAGGTCGAGACCGTTACCGGCGTGGCGTTGGGCCAGGAAATGCCCGCGCCGCCGGCCGCGCCCGCCGCGGTGGAAGCCCCCGAGGCACCCGAAGCGCCCGAGCCACCCGCCGCCGTCGATGGCCCGCACAAGATCGAGCGCCACGTCTATCGCATCAGCGATGACAAGGACGGCAAGCGCATTCGCAAGATGGTCGACGGCAGCAAGGATGAAGTGGCAATGCCCGATGTCGAGGCGATCCGCGCATCGATCCCCGAGGTCCGCGACGGCAAGTGCGGCATGGGGCCCAGGCCCACCGTCGAGCACCGCACCGACAACGGCAAGAAGATCATGATCATCTGCACCGATCGGATCGAGATGGCTGCAGCCGATGGCGCGCGCATCGCGCTTCGCCACAAGGCAATGGGTATGGAGAGCGCCCGTATGGGCCTGCGCATGGCACGCCGCTCGATCGAGAACGAACCGAAAATCACCGGCGAAGAGCGCGCCAAGGCGCTCAAGGGCATCGACGAGGCTATGGCCGAGATCGACAAGCAGCGCGATCAGGACTGACGAGAGGGGAGGGGATTTCCGCAATAGCCCCGCGGAAACCCTTCAACGGCGGGGCCGGCTCAACTCCTTCGTAGCCGGCCCCGTTTCTTATTCGAGTATCCTCCCCCGCCTGGGGGAGGTAGCGCCGAAGGCGACGGAGGGGGGAGGTAGGCGACGAACAAGCCGCTTTGCTTCCTCCGCTCCGTCACGCCGCGCCTGATACCTTCCCCTGGCAGGGGGGAGGATTGCGGCGAACAGGCTTGGCCTTGTCTAAACCCCTGCCACCCGCCACATCCCCTGCATGATCGAGGCTCCCACTGGCGTCGCGCTCGCGGTCGAGCCGCTTGTCACGCGCGTCCTCGCCCCCAATCCGTCTCCCTTCACTTATACCGGCACCCAGGCCTATCTGGTCGGCACCACCGATCTCGCCGTGATCGATCCGGGCCCCGACGATCCCGCGCACCTCGACGCGCTGGTCGCAGCCATCGCCGGGCGCCGCGTCGTCGCGATCCTTTGCACCCACACCCACCGCGACCACAGCCCCGCCGCCGCGCCGCTCAAGGCCGCGACCGGCGCGCCGATCATCGGCTGCGCGCCGCTGACCCTGAACGACGCCGGCCCGCGCGCCGATGCCGCGTTCGACACGGCCTATACTCCCGATCGCATCCTCACCGACGGCGAGAGCATCACCGGCACCGGCTGGACGCTCACCGCGATCGCCACGCCCGGCCACACCTCGAACCACCTCGCCTTCGCGCTTCCCGAGGCCGGCGCGCTGTTCACCGGCGACCATGTCATGGGCTGGTCCACCACCGTCGTCGCGCCTCCGGATGGCGACATGGCCGCGTACATGGCCAGCCTCCACAAGCTCATGGCCCGCGAAGACCGCATCTATTACCCCGCGCATGGCGACGCGATCGAGAACCCCCGCCGCTTTGTCCGCGGCCTGCTGGGCCATCGCAAGCAGCGCGAGGGCCAGATCCTCCGCCTGCTCCGCGAGGACATCGGCGCCGTCCCTGCGATGGTCGCGCGCATGTATGTCGGCCTCGATCCGCGCCTCACCGGCGCCGCCGGCCGTTCTGTGCTCGCCCATCTGCTCGACCTGCGCGCCCGCGGCCTCGTCCAGGGGGAGGGCGACGCATGGAAGCTCGCGGCATGATGCGCTGGGGTTGCCTAAAGTTCGGGGCGCTGCTCGCCGCGGTCGTCGTCGCGATCCTCGCCGGCTTCTGGTTCCTCGGCGACACGATGAAGAGCCAGTTCCGCGGCCCCGACCCGGTCACCGTCGCCCAGGCCAGCCTGCAAGGGCTGCGCGAGCAGAACCGCCTGTCCACCTTCGCCGCGCGCTATGTCGCGGTGGTCACCTCGCGCCAGAGCCGCCTTGGCATGACTGCCGAGAAGACGCTGATCATGCCCGGCATGGTCCGCTACGAAGTCGATCTCGCCAAGCTCCAGCAGAAGAGCCTCGCCTGGGATGCAGCCAATAAGCGCCTGACGATCATCCTGCCGCCGCTCGAAGTGATCGGCCCAGACGTCGATCTCGATGGCATCCGCGAATATTCGCAAGGCGGCATGCTGATGCGCTTCACCGATGTCGAGAAGCAACTCGACGCCGCCAACCGCAAGGCCGGCCAGCAGGAACTCATCAACCAGGCCCGCAGCCCCATGCCGGTCAAGCTCGCCAAGGACGCCACTCGCCGCGCGATCGAACGCAGCTTCGCGATGCCGCTCAAGGCCGCGGGGCTCGACGCCAAGGTCGCGGTGTTCTTCCCCGACGAGCGCCCGACCGAGGATTGGGACCGCTCACGGCGCCCCGAGGATGTACTCGCCAATAAATGGTAGCTCGCCGCGCTGGCCTCGGTTAGCGTTCTCCCTTCGTGAATGTGAAGGGGATGGCACATGGCGACACTGGCGGGACCGCGCCCGGGATATGGCAGCGACGATCGTTTTTTCCTGACAATGGCAGTGGCGATGGCGCTGACCATCGTCGCCGGCTTCTCGCTGCAGCTGGCGATGGGCCGCTCGACCTTCGCCGCGCCGCCGCTCGTGCACCTCCACGCCTTCATATTCTTCGGCTGGGTTGCGCTCTACGTCACCCAGAACGTCCTGGTCACCCGCGGTTCGATCGCGCTGCATCGCCGGCTCGGCTGGCTCGGCGCGGGCTGGGCGAGCGCGATGATCGTCGTCGGCATCTACACCACCGTGACGATGGCGCGGAACGGCGCCACGCCCTTCTTCTTCCTCCCCGCCTATTTCCTCGTGATGAACGGCCTTGCGATCCTTTGCTTCGGCGGGCTGGTCGCCGCGGCGATCCTGCTGCGCAAGCGTACCGAATGGCATCGGCGGCTGCTGTTCTGCGCGATGGCGACGCTCACCGGGCCGGCGTTCGGCCGGTTGCTGCCGATGCCGCTGATGATCCCCTATGCCGAGTGGGGCGTATTCGCCGCCGTGATGATCTGGCCGGGAATCGCGATGATCGCCGACCTGCGCCGTCGCGGCCACGTCCATCCAGCCTTGTGGTGGGGCGCCGGCACGATCGCCGCAGTCCAGGCCGCAATGACCCTCGTCACCCATAGCGCGCTGGGCGTCGCGCTCTACGCCGCTGCCACCGCAGGCACGCCCGGTGCCGACGTTCCGCCGCTCGAGTTTCCGCCGCCGCCCGCTGGTCCCTTGATCACCGGGCGCTAGGGCGCCATTTGGGGCCCGTACCGCTTTCGGAAGGGCTCACGGACACATGGACGCACGCAACGGCATCGGCGGCACCCTCGCCGGGCTCGACCTTCGCGCCGAGATCGATCGGCTGCGCAAGGAGCGCAACGCCGTCATCCTCGCCCATTATTACCAGAAGCCCGAGCTTCAGGACATTGCGGACTTCGTCGGCGACAGCCTCGATCTCTCGCGCAAGGCCGCCGAGACCGATGCCGACGTCATCGCATTCTGCGGCGTCCGCTTCATGGCCGAGACCGCCAAGATCCTCTCGCCCGAGAAGATCGTCGTGCTTCCCGACATGAACGCCGGGTGCAGTCTGGAGGACAGCTGCCCGCCCGATCAGTTCGCCGCCTTCCGCGCGCAGCATCCCGATCACATCGCGCTGACCTACATCAACTGCTCGGTCGAAGTGAAAGCGCTCAGCGACATCATCGTCACCAGTTCCAGCGCCGAGAAGATCCTCAGCCAGATTCCGCTCGACCAGAAGATCATCTTCGGCCCCGATCGCAATCTCGGCGGCTATCTCACGCGCACGCTCGGTCGCGAGATGCTGCTCTGGCCGGGCGTATGCATCGTCCACGAGGCGTTCTCGGAAACCGAACTGCTCAAGCTCGAGGCGCGCTATCCCGATGCCCCCATCGCCGCGCACCCCGAATGCCCGCCGCACATTCTCGACCATGCCGATTATGTCGGCTCGACGCGCGGCATCCTCGATTTTGCCAAGAGCTTCCCCGGCGACACGCTGATTGTCGCCACCGAGCCGCACATCATCCACCAGATGGAAAAGGCGCTGCCCGAGAAGACTTTCATCGGTGCCCCCGGCGCCGACGGCAACTGCAACTGCAACATCTGCCCGTATATGGCGCTCAACAACATGGAGAAGCTCTACCTCGCCCTGCGCGACCTGAAGCCGCGGATCGAGATCGAGGAAGGCATGCGCCTCAAGGCCAAACAGAGCCTCGACCGCATGCTCGAAATGGCCAGTGCCAGCGTGGGACAGGGCGATCTCGGCCCGGTGCCGGCAGTCGGCGGGGATCCCCGGAAGGGCGACTGAGCGCCGCCGTTCAGGCCGCGATCTTCATCCTGGCCGGCATGCCGGCTTCGTCGGCGCGCAGCGTCAGCACCGACACCCCGGAAGCGGTGACCGCGACGGTGTGCTCGAACTGCGCGGACAGCGAACCGTCGCGCGTCACCACGGTCCAGCCATCGTCCTCGGTTTGTACGCTGCGCCGGCCGCGATTGAGCATCGGCTCGATCGTGAAGGTCATGCCTTCGCGCAGGACCATGCCGGTCCCCGGCTTGCCGAAGTGGAGGACCTGCGGCTCCTCGTGCATCTCGCGGCCGATGCCGTGGCCGCAATATTCGCGCACCACTGAATAGCCGTTGCGCTTGGCGTGGCGCTCGATCGCGAAGCCGATATCCCCCAGCCGCGCGCCCGGACGGACCGCGCCGATGCCCAGCCACAAAGCTTCGTACGTCGTCCGAACCAGCCGCCTGGCCGCCGGATCAACATCGCCGACGAGGTAGGTCTTGCTCGAATCGGCGATATAACCGTTCTTCTCCAGCGTGATGTCGAGATTGACGATGTCGCCGTCGCGAAGCACGTCCGACGCCGAGGGCACGCCGTGGCAGACCACCTGGTTCACGGAGGAATTGAGCACGAAGCCATAGTCATATTGGCCCTTGCTAGCCGGCCGCGCCTCTAGATCGTCGACGATGAACCGCTCGACCAGCGTATCGATCTCAAGCGTCGACATGCCGGCGAGCGTGGTCCGGTCCAGCATCTCGAACACCGATGCCAGCAGCCGGCCGGATTTGGCCATCAGCGCCAGTTCTTCAGGCTGCTTCGTCATGCTTCACGATTTCCAGCGGCTGTGCCGAAACGCCTGCGCTCCGATGCTCGCGCGCGACGATCTCGGTGAAGCTGAGCGTCGGATTGACCTCGCACAGCATGCCGATCTTGATCCAATACGCCGCCTGCGCATTGATCGAACGAAGCGAAACTCTGCTCGCCCGGCGCACCTGCTCGTGCAGGTCGTCCTCAATATTCACGATGCCCATCGCAGCCCTGCCATATGATTCGTATATGGATCGTATAGGCACTGCCTGCGGGGACGCCAAGAGGCCGCAAAGGTCGGCACTACGCTATCTTCCCGGGCTTTTCGCAACGGCGTCCATGACCTTCCGCTCTCCAGACAACCTTCGTTGACGCCGGCGTCGTCCGCCGTGGCGGCGAAGTTGACCATCAGGTTCTCCCGCCCGGCTCGATCACCCCCGGCCAGCGCAACGGGGACGCTAAAGCCGCCCTGCCAATTGATCGCCTCCCGCCCCGAACAGCGGCAGCGCCCCCGTCTCGGCCGCCTCCACCTCGAAGTTCGAAACCGTGACGCCGACCAGCCGGATGCCCTTTTCCGGCGGCAGCACCAGTCCGATCAGCTCGCGGCTCGCCGCGCGCAGCGCCTCGTGGCTGCGCACCACGCCCGCGAAGCTCTTGCTCCGGGTGATCTGCTTGAAGTCGGCGAACTTGACCTTCACCGTCACCGTCCGCCCGAATGCCTGCGCCTTGTCGCACCAGCCCCAGACATCATCGGCCATGCGCAGCACGCCTGCCTCGATCTCGCCCGGCTCGGTCAGATCGCGGTCGAACGTGGTTTCCGAGCCCGAGGATTTGCGCTCGCGCGACGGGTTCACCGGCCGCTCGTCCTGTCCCCGCGCGATGGCGTGATACCATTCGGCCGAGCTGCCGAAATGCTGGCGCAGGAAGTCGAGCGACTTGTCGCGCAGATCCGCGCCGGTCTCGATCCCCAGCCGCTTCATCTTGGCCGCAGTCACTGGCCCCACGCCATGGAAGCGCGACACCGGCAGCGTTTCCACCCACGCCGCGCCCATCTCGGGCGTCACGGCGAACTGCCCATTGGGCTTGCGCTGGTCCGAGGCAAGCTTGGCAAGGAACTTGTTGTACGAAATCCCCGCGGAGGCCGTCAGTCCGGTCTCCTCCAATATCCGCGCGCGGATCGCCTTCGCAGTCGCCCAGGCGGTCTCCAGCCCGCGCCGGTCGGCAGTGACGTCGAGATAGGCTTCGTCGAGCGACAACGGCTGGATCAGCTCGGTATAGTCGGCGAAAATCGCGTGGATCTGCCGCGACACCGATTTGTAGACCTCGAATCGCGGCGGCACGAACACCAGTTCGGGGCAGCGCCGCAGCGCCGTTACAGAAGGCAGCGCCGATCGCACTCCGAAGGTCCGCGCCTCATAGCTTGCCGCCGCCACTACGCCGCGCGCCGCCGCATAGCCCACCGCCACCGGCCGCCCGCGCAAGTCGGGCGCATCGCGCTGCTCCACCGACGCGAAGAAGGCGTCCATGTCGATATGGATGATCTTCCGGACGGGTGCATCGCTCACGCAGCCCGTCTAGCGCCGTTCGAACAATAGGGGAACGGTTTAGGTTGGCCGGACCTTGGTTAGGCTGATCCATCCCATCCCTGTTTGCCATGCGCGTGTCGCAGCACCGTTCTCCACTCCCGAAAGAATGGTGCCTCGACAAGCTCAGCACGAACGGGGCGGGCGAGGCGCGGGACGATAGATTGTGACGCGATACCGAACGCCCCGTTCCAACCGCGCCCATCTCGCGATACAGCACCCCCATGCCCTTCACCCTCGACCATTTCGACCTCGCTGCCTTCGTGCGCGCCACGCTCGCCGAAGATCTCGGCGACACCGGCGACATCACCTCCGCCGCGGTGATTCCCGCCGACGCGGTGTTCGAAGGCACGATGGACAGCCGCGACGCGATAACCGTCGCCGGACTTCCGATCGCCGAAGCATTCTTCCGCGCGCTCGACCCCGAGGCCGAGATCGAGCGGCTGGTCGAGGATGGGCAGAGCGTCCCGGCCGGCACTGACCTCCTCCGCCTGCGCGGCAAGGCTCGCGCGATGCTCACTGCCGAGCGTTCGGCGCTCAACACCGTCCAGCACCTCTCGGGCATCGCCACGCTCACCCGATCCTATGTCGATGCCATCCAGGGCACCGGCGCCAAGCTGCTCGACACGCGAAAGACCATCCCCGGCCTGCGCGTGCTCGAGAAATACGCCACGCGTATGGGCGGCGCGCAGAACCACCGCATGGGGCTGTGGGACGCGGCGATGATCAAGGACAACCATGTCGGCGTCGCCGGTTCGATCGGCGAAGCGGTGCGCCGCGCCGTCGCCGCGGGCATCGCCAGCATCATCGTCGAAGTCGACCGGATCGACCAGATCGCGCCTGCGCTCGACGCCGGCGCGACGCATCTGCTGCTCGACAACATGGCTCCGGAAATGCTGCGCGGGGCCGTCGCGCTGGTCGCCGGCCGCGTGCCGACCGAAGCTTCAGGCGGTGTCCGTCTCGACACGATCGGCGCGATCGCGGCCACCGGCGTTACTTATGTCAGCGTCGGTCGTCTCACCCAGTCCGCCCCCGCCGCCGATATCGGGCTCGACTTCACGGCCGCCTGAGCCGGCTTGTAATGTAGGATTTCGCCTGCTGTGCTGCGGTTGTGGAGTATCGGACGAACGGCTCCCCGCTCTTTGAATCCGTCGAACATGGCTTGGCCTTGGCTTTTCGAAAATTACGCGGCGATGTAATCTAATTGCCGGTTCACCGTAAAAACCATAAAAATGTCCCGGCCAAATCCTATTGCTCGATCGTCACGCTAGCCGGGTGATGCTTGTCGAGATGCTTCTTGATGATGCGCAGGTTGCGGGTGTTCGACCGGAAGAAAAGATCCGGGATCGCGCCAACCCAGGGGATCATCCCCAGCATCCAGTCGAACCCGACATTGCCTGCCATCCGCGCGACCTGGGTCTTCGACATGCCGAGGTTGCGCGCCTCCCACGCCATATACGCGCCCATCGCCGCGGCGACCGTCGTGCCGATGCCGGGGACGAGATCGAGTACCACGTCGAGGCCGACCGGAAAGCGGGTGCCGGGAATGGTGAAGCTGCGCTCCAGCAGATGCTCCATCGCCTCGATCCGCCGCCGGACGTGCGCGGGATCCTTGCCCAGCGGCAGGTTCTTCGCCGCCGCGCCGAATCCCGTTGCCATTCGCTCCGCCTTGGCCACCCGATTTACTCCGCTTCGTTTCGCAGATGGTTCAACGGGTGCCATGCCCGCGTGTTCCGCTGCCACGCCTCCAGCCGCAGCGCGACCAGAGACCAGCGCAGCGGCTGGGCAAGCGGGATATACGCCGCGTCGGCGGTCAGCGCCGCATCGGCCTCGGCAATGCGCCGCGCGCGTTCGGGCAGGTCGGGCGCCTCGCGGCCCGCTGCGATCAGCGCCATGGCCTGCTCCGAACAGGCGACGCATGCAGTCTGCACGAACCAGCGGCCGCTGTCATAGGGCGCGACTGCGTCGATCAGCCGCAGATCGGCCGCGTCGCCCGGTCCCACGCGTCTGGGCTCCACGCCGATCCACAGCATCGCTTCGGCCAGATGCGCCCAGACCAGCGTTGCCCCGGGCCCGGCGGGCAGCGCGATGCGCAGCGTCAGCGGTTCTGCATGTGCTCGCCGCCACGTTTGCACCCTTGCCCTTGCCGCCTCGCGGCGCGCGTCCAGCGTCAGCGCCGCCCAGCCCGGCAGCGCCGGTGATGCTGCGGAGTCGAGCTGGCTGGGAAGCAAGGTCTCCAGCGGCATCCAATCGGGTCGCACCGCCCGGGTCAGCGCCCCGCGGTCGATCGCCATCGCAATCGCAGCGCGGTTGGCCGGCTCGGCGAGGAAGCCCTCCCGATCGACCACCGCCAGCCCGAACAGCCCCAGCGGCTGGTCGAGGCGGATATTGGCGGGCGCCAGTTCGGCGGGCGCGACCAGCGGCCAGTCGACGAAGCTCCCGCCGAGGATCAGGTCGGATTCGCGTGCCTTGAACCGCGCCAGCGCCAGTGCAGCCCGTTCGCCGAGCAGATGAACGGTTTCCTCGGGCTCGGGCGCTCCCGTGTCGCGGCTGCGGCTCGGATCGGGGGCAGGGCGCAGCAGCACCCCGCGCGCCATCGGCTGGGCGAGGAACGGGCCGCTGCCGTCCAGCGTGCCGGTGCGGAACACCGCGAGTTCCGGCTGGGCGAACAGCTTGAGCAGATCGGGCCGGGGGCGCCGCAGGCGCACTTCGATCACCGTCGGGGTCATCTCGACGATCTCGTCGATCACTGCGAGGAACGGCGCCAGCGCGTTGCGGCTGCCCGGCGCGGCGGCCCGGCGCAGCACGCGCACCACCTGTGCTGCGGTGACCGGCGCGCCGTCGGGCCAATAGGCTTCGCGCAGCCGGAAGATGTAGCTGCGGCCATCGTCGATGACGATCCAGCGCTCCGCCAGCGCCGGCTCGATCTGGCCCGCCGCGTCGAACCGCACCAGCCCCTGCGCGGTCGCGCCCATCAGCACGCGCTGCGCGGTATCCAGCGGCCCGGCGCCCGGATCGGCTGCCTTGGCCTCGCCGCCGATCGCACTCACCACTACCGGCGCATCGTCCTTGCGCTGTCCGCTGCCGCATCCTCCCATCGCCAGCGCAAGGCCAAGCAGAATCACAGGAAGAGTCGATCGCTGCATCGGGGCATCCGCTCGTGGGAGACGAGGCGGGTGTATGGTCCGCACCGCGCGCTGCCAACCCCAATCCTGGTCAGCCGTCGCGGCAGCGAGGATCGGCAGGGGCTGGTGCGGACGGCGGGACTCGAACCCGCACGCCCCGAGGGGCAGAAGATTTTAAGTCTCCGGCGTCTACCGGTTCCGCCACGTCCGCACGAGTGACCTGCAAAACGCGAAGAGGCCGGAACCGTCAAGCGGTTCCGGCCTCTTCGCGTTTTAAAGGCGGTCTCGCTCAGACGTTGAGGCGGACGCGCATTTCCTTGCCGGGCTTGAAATAGGGGACGCGCTTGGCTGCGACGTCCACGGTCTCGCCGGTGCGCGGGTTGCGGCCGGTGCGGCCATCGCGTGCGCGGGTGGAGAACGCGCCGAAGCCGCGCAGCTCGACTCGACCGTCCTCGGTCAGCCGGGCAACGATTTCATCGAAGAATACCGAGACGATCTTCTCGACTTCCCGTGCCGAAAGGCCGGGATTGTCGTCGACCAGCATTTGCACGAGTTCCGAACGGATCATCCGCACCCTCCCTTGGCGCGCGCAGACGGGCGGTGTGTCCGGCGCGGCAAAATCCCCAACGGGGTTTGCTCTAGCGCCCTAATGCAACCTGCATCAAGGCGAAGATTAACAGTTCAGGGTTTTTTTGAGGCCGAAAGGGGGAAGCGGCAAACCGCTTCCCCCAACCGGATCAGTTCTTCTCGTTGCGGGCCTTGAGGGCCTCGCCGAGAATGTCGCCCAGCGACGCGCCCGAATCGGACGAGCCGTATTGCTGAACGGCCTGCTTCTCTTCGGCGATCTGCATCGCCTTGACCGAGAAGGTCGGCTTCTTCGAACGATCGAAGCCGGTGACCATCGCGTCGAACTTCTGCGCCACCTGGAAACGCTCCGGGCGCTGCTCGTCGCGGTCGCGGCCGAGATCGGTGCGCTTGATGAAGCCGGTTGCGCCGTCCTCGCCAACCTGAACCTCAAGGCCCGCGTCGCGGACTTCGAGAACCGTCACGGTGACGATTGCGTTCTTGTTGAGCTTGTCGCCGCCGGTCGCGGCGACCGCTGCCGAAGGACCGCCACGCTCGAGCTGCTTCATGCCGAGGCTGATGCGCTCCTTGTCGGGCTCGATCGCGAGCACGATCGCCTTAACGGTCTCGCCCTTGCGATGCAGGTTGAGCGCGTCCTCGCCCGAAATGCCCCAGGCGATGTCCGACATGTGGACCATGCCGTCGACGTCGTTGTCGAGACCGATGAACAGGCCGAACTCGGTAGCGTTCTTGACTTCGCCTTCGACTTCGGTGCCGACCGGATGGGCAGCCGCGAAGGCCTCCCACGGGTTGTTCTGCGCCTGCTTGAGGCCCAGCGAGATGCGACGCTTTTCGGCATCGACCTCGAGAACGACCACATCGACTTCCTGCGACGTCGAGACGATCTTGCCCGGATGGACGTTCTTCTTGGTCCAGCTCATCTCCGAGACGTGAACCAGGCCTTCGATGCCGGCTTCGAGTTCGACGAACGCACCATATTCGGTGATGTTGGTCACACGGCCGGTGAGCTTCTCGCCGACCGGATACTTGGCGGCGGCGCCATCCCACGGATCGCTCTCGAGCTGCTTCATGCCGAGGCTGATGCGCTGCGTGTCGCGGTTGATGCGGATGATCTGCACCTTCACCGTGTCACCGATGTTGAGCACTTCGCTCGGATGGTTGACGCGCTTGTAGCTGAGGTCGGTGACATGGAGCAGGCCGTCGATGCCGCCGAGATCCACGAACGCACCGTAATCGGTGATGTTCTTGACGACGCCGTCGATCACCTGGCCCTCGGCCAGCGACTGGATCAGGCCCGAGCGCTGCTCGGCGCGGGTTTCCTCGAGCACTGCGCGACGCGACACGACGATGTTGCCGCGCTTGCGGTCCATCTTGAGGATCTGGAAGGGCTGGGGGATGTCCATCAGCGGCGTGACGTCGCGCACCGGACGGATATCGACCTGCGAACCGGGGAGGAAGGCCACCGCGCCCGAAAGGTCGACGGTGAAGCCGCCCTTGACGCGGCCGAAGATGACGCCCTCGACGCGTGCGGTCTTGGCGAATTCGGTTTCGAGATTGTCCCATGCGGCTTCGCGGCGGGCGCGGTCGCGGCTGAGCATCGCTTCGCCGTTGGCGTTCTCGACGCGGTCCACATAGACCTGCACCTCGTCACCGACCTTGAGGTCCGCCTTCTGGCCCGGCGCCGCGAATTCGCGCAACGGCACGCGGCCTTCGGACTTGAGGCCCACGTCGATCACGGCGAGATCATTCTCGATGCCGGTGACGGTGCCGATGACGACGCGGCCTTCAAAGCTTTCTGCGCCGCCGAGAGTTTGTTCGAGGAGCGCCGCGAAATCGTCGCGGCTGGGGTTTGCCGTAGTGGCCATAGAGTTTCAGTTCCTACTTCACGTTTTTTCCGGCCGGCTGGTTGAATCCAGCGGTCTTGGAGGCCGAAATTGCCACGGCGGCCGAATGCCGGTCGCGGCATCCGGCGGACAAGAAGAATGCGGAGGCGCTAGACGCTTTGGCTGCGAAAAGGGCGCGCGAGACTCGGGTCTGCGCGCCATACCTCCGCGAGACTATGCCCGCAGGACGCGCGGCCCATAGCCGAACCGCGCTCGCGAGGCAAGGCGAGGGCAGTCAGCCCTTGGCACGTTCCTCGACCAGCGCGATCGCGCGCTGGATTGCGGCGTCGATCGACAGGAAGCTGGTGTCCAGCACCACGGCGTCCTCGGCCTGGCGCATCGGCGCGGACAGGCGCTGCGAGTCGCGCTCGTCGCGGGCGCGGATGTCTGTGAGCACCTTGTCGAGGCTCACATTGGCGCCCTGTTTGCGCAGTTCCAGATGGCGTCGCTGCGCGCGGATCGTCGGCGTCGCCTTGACGAACAGCTTCACCTGCGCGTCGGGCGCGATCACCGTGCCGATGTCGCGGCCGTCGAGCACGGCGCCGCCGGCCTGCTGCGCGAACTTGCGCTGGCGCTGGAGCAGGGCCGCGCGCACCAGCGGATGCGCAGATACTACCGAAGCCGTCTTGCCGACCTCGTCCGTCCGCAGCCAGGCGTCGTCGAGCAGGCTGTCCTCGAAACTGCAGGCGGCGACCGCGTCGGCCTCTATTGCCGGGTCCAGCGCCTCGCGCAGCACCGTCGCGGCGACGGCGCGATAGAGCAGCCCGGTATCGAGGTGCGGCATTCCATAATGCCGCGCGAGCGCACGGGCGATGGTGCCCTTGCCCGAAGCCGCAGGTCCGTCGACGGCGATGATCATGCTATTCACTTATTGCCCAAGTGCCTCGAGGGTCTGGAAGAAATCGGGATAGCTGGTCGCGACCGGCCCGACATCGTCGATCGTCACCGGACCGCGTGCGCCGAGCGCGGCGACGGTCATGCTCATCGCGATGCGGTGGTCGAGCTTCGAGGCCACCTGAGCGTTGCCGGGCAGGAGTTCGCCACCCGAGCCCTGGATCGCGAGCCCGTCCTCATACTCCTCGGTATGCACGCCCGCGGCTTCGAGCGCGGTGCGCATCGCGTCGATCCGGTCCGATTCCTTGACGCGCAGCTCGTGTGCGCCGCGGGCAACGGTGCGGCCCTGGGCGAACGCTGCCGCGACGAACAGGATCGGATATTCGTCGATCATGCTAGGCGCGAGTTCGGGAGGGACTTCGATCGCCTTGAGCAGTGCGTGCCGCACGCGCAGATCGGCGACCGCCTCGCCGCCGACGTCGCGCGCGTCGATCTCGGCGATGTCGGCGCCCATCAGCTTGAGCGCAGTGATCAGTCCGGTCCGGGTCGGGTTCATGCAGACATTGCGGATCAGTATCTCCGAGCCCGGCACGATCGACCCGGCCACCATCCAGAAGCCGGCGGACGAGGGGTCGCCAGGCACAATGAGGTGCTGCGGCTTGAGCTCGGCCTCGCCGGTGATCGAGATGATCTTGCCGTTCGGCCTGTCCTCGACGGTCAGCTCGGCACCAAACCCGCGCAGCATGCGCTCGCTGTGATCGCGCGTCGGCACCGGCTCGATCACGCGGGTGATCCCCGGCGTGTTGAGCCCGGCAAGCAGCACCGCCGACTTCACCTGCGCCGAGGCGACGGGGAGGGTGTATTCCATCGGCACCGCCGGATTGATCCCGCGCACCATCAGCGGCAGCTGGCCGCCTGGCGATGACGTGATATCGGCGCCCATCCTCGACAGCGGCTCGATGACGCGCCCCATCGGGCGGCCCGACAGCGAAGCGTCGCCGGTGAAGGTCGCAGTGATCGGGTGGCTGGCGACGAGTCCCATCAGCAGGCGCGTCGAGGTTCCCGAATTGCCCATGTCGAGCGCGCTTGTCGGCTGGAGCAGGCCGCCTACCCCGACGCCGTGAACGCGCCATACGCCGTCGCCCCCACGCTCGATCTGCGCGCCCATCGCGCGCATCGCCGCGGCAGTTGCCAGTACGTCTTCGCCCTCGAGCAGTCCCTCGATCCGGCTTTCGCCTACCGCCAGCGCCGAAAACATCAGCGCGCGATGGCTGATCGACTTGTCGCCGGGGACAGTGACGGTGCCGCGCAGCGGACCGCGCGCGGAGAGGGTGAGGGGGCGGGGCTCGGCGTGCGACATTGCGCGCGGCTTTGACAGCCGCCTTGCGTCATGGCAAGGCGCCCACCACTTTCCGGGGCACACCCGAAATCCAAGATATTTTGAAAGGCAAGAGGCAACACATGGTGAAGCCGGAATGGGGCACCAAGCGCGCGTGCCCGAAGTGCGGGACTCGCTTCTACGATCTGACCAAGGACGAGCCGGTCACCTGCATCAGCTGCTCCTTCTCTTGGGAGCCTGAGCCGATCCTGAAGTCGAAGCAGCCGCTGCCGTTCGAAGCGGTCAAGGCCAGCCCCGCCAAGGCGGAGGCTGTCGATTCGGACCTGGGCGACGAGGATCTGGACATCGCCGAGGACGAAGAGCCCTCGCCGGACGACGACGTCGATCTAGGCGGCGACGACGATCTCGGCGTCGAGACCGGCAAGGACGAAGACGAACAGTAAGAAAATTCGGAATGGCAGGGGCGTATGCGAAAAGCGTCCTTGCCAAACCCGCGGGGCCCTTCTAATGGGCCCGTCTTCCCGGGGTTTGGGGCCGTAGCTCAGCTGGGAGAGCGCTGCAATGGCATTGCAGAGGTCAGGGGTTCGATCCCCCTCGGCTCCACCATTCCCCCTTGATTTCGTTGGATAATTTCCAACGAAATCACTCTATCCTAATTTCTGCAGAATTATTTTCTGTGTCGGCTCCCGGCAATGCCGTGTGAAGCCGCGTTTCGGCGTCGTCGCGAAAGGTGATTCGCCGCCAAACTGCCGGTCATTGGCCTAGCGCCGGAATCATTGGGTAGGGAGCAACTCCCATCCTTGATCTCACTATGACCAGCGATCAAGCGCAGCGACTATCACCGGCCTGCGCTCCCACTGCCTACCGGGGAAGATCTTCGATAAACAAGATCATCTCCTGGAAGGCCGCACCTTCGAAGGCGACGCCATTGCCGCTTTCGATCAGCGGATGCTGCGCTAGCGCCCGGTGCCGATCATTCGGTTGTTGGTGCAGTTGCGCCCGTTTCGAAACAGGCTGCAGCCCCAATAGTCGCTCGAGCATTTGGTCCAGGAGGCGCCGCAGACCCCACATATGCCGAGGCCCGAGAGCAGATGCTTCGGCCAGCGCTGGCGCTCGGGGCGACTGCTTCTGACGGTCGCCAAACGTTCCTGGACGCGCCGCCAGAGCGCGTCATCGATTACCTACCATGGCATCTGGACTCACGCCCGGCGAGACTCGTTCCTCGCACGAGGTCCGCGGACCATGAGGGGGCTTCACTACCGGTCGAGATCGCTTTCGCTGATCACGATGAGGGGACGATCCGGACCGTTCGACAGCGCCGAAAGGCCCGCTTCGCGAATGGTGTCGATGTGCTGTCGGAAGCTGCTCTCAGCATCGCCGTCAGGCTGGTCTCCGGTGAGTGCTTCGAGAACGCTGTATAAAACCGCGAACTGATATTCCTCGCCATCAACTTCGCCGTCGAACTCCACCTGACGCTCGTCGAGATTGTCGAACACGGTGGAGTTATCGATTTCGAGTTGCTGGGCGGACATTCAGATCATTTCCTTTGCCTGGGGCTTGGCAGTCCGAACCCCACGAGAGAGCGTCGGTTCCGAGCGTTCGCATCGTAAGGGTGCCACCAAAGCGTTTATTCCCGGTGAGGGCGCTCGGAGGATCAAGCCGCGATGCGATCGAGACTCATTTCTGCGCACCCATGGCCCGCAGCTGAGAAGAGGTACTCGGCCCAGTCAGCCATGACCGCCTTCCGCTTCTCGAATGCATCCTTTCGCCGGTAAGCGCGGGTCGTCGAACTCCCACCTCGTGCGCCAGTGCGTGCTCGATTATATTTTCGGCGTGGTCGGTCACGTCGCCCATGCAGTCTCGAAAGCACTGCGCGTGCCGTGCACGGTGAAATGGCATGGTTTCATGCGCCGCATCACCATCGCCAAGGCCGGCGGCACCATTTTCAGATGCGCCATCTGAGGCTCTCCTCTTCTTCCTGGGTTATTCCGGCCGTGAAACCGCTGGCCTTGGCGTCGGGCAGAAGGAGCAGGATTCCAGCTCAGTGCCGGACTGGCAAATTCATCGATAGCGTGCCTGGATTCTCAACCGGTGGGATTCGCTCGCGTGCTGGCGCCGGGGGGCGACACTGGCGTAGGGCTCCACGATGAACCCTGCAGATCTCTATGCCCGCCTCATCGTGTGGATCGGTGACGGCACCGGCGCGCCGGATACCGTTCTCCACATCCATGCCGGCATGGCAGTGCTGTTGACGGTGCGGGTGATCAGCGGCCGTTCGCTTGCGACACCTTGGCCGCTGCTCGCGGTCTATCTTGCCGAACTGGCGAATGAGATCATGGATTATTTCGCGCATGGCCGGGTTATGCCCGACACGCTGGGCGATGTGCTCAACACCGTGTTCTGGCCGACCGTGCTCTTCATCGGCCTGCGGGTCCGGCGCGCGCGCCTCGATTCCCCGCCCTATGCGCGATCCGACAGCTGATGCGCCTTGCCGGGTGCCGCGCGGCTGACCGCGCAGCACCCTGTTGGTTCAGGCGGACTTGCCGCGGCCGCGCGCGGCCGGCGCGGCAGGGGCGGTCTGCGAGCGGGCAGCGCGGCCCTTGGCGCCCAGGCCGATCTTCTTGGCCATAGCGCGGCGCTGCTCCGAATAGCTTTCGGCGACCATCGGATAATCGGCTTTGAGATTGTACCGGCGCCGATAATCCTCGGGCGTCATGCCGTGGGTCGAGAGATGACGGCGCAAGGTCCGGTAGGGCTTGCCGTCGATCATCGAAAGGATGTGATCCTTCGAAGCGAGCGACTTGCGCACCGAAACTGCCGGCGTGAATTCCTGCACGGGCGCGGAGTCTTCCGTTGCCGCTCCCGCCGCCGCGCCGCTGCCCAGCTCAGTTACCGTCGCGTGCATCGTGCGCAGAAATGTCGGTACATCCTCCGCGGTCACCCGATTATTCTGATTGCTGAGCCAAGCAATCGTCAGCTCGGTTGCAAGTTCGACTGCGTTCAGGCTGTCCTGGTCCGACATGGCGACTCCTTATCATTGGATTACACGGCATTCTTGGATGCCGTGTGCTGTCCATACGCAAAGTTTCGAAGTTGTCTACTCATCCACTTCAGTTTTGTGTCTTAGGCGCAAGCATTGTTGGCCCACGATATAGAACTTGCTTGATTTTGGACTGTGACAGTCCTGAAACGACTGGTGTGCCCAATCCGTATCCCTATGAATTCACCCGATAGTCTGCGCAATTCTTACCTCAGCCACCCAGTCCGGGTCACCGAGCGGCGAACGCCGCCTGCGGGACAGAGAATGCCTACCTGCTAGCGCGACTGCTAATGCAATTGACTAGCATTAGTGACAATCCTAAGGGCGCGCTCGACATTTGTCGGGGAAAAGGAATGAAGATGAAGCCGGTCCTGCGCCATGCCCTCCTGGCGAGCAGTTTGATCGCCGTGATGCCCGCCCCGGTATTCGCCGCCGATGGCCCCGTCACGGCGGAGGATCAGGATCAGTCGAAGAGCGAGATCGTGGTCACCGGCATAATCGCTGAGCAGTCGAGCTCGGCGACCGGGCTCTCGCTTACGCCGAAGGAAACGCCCCAGTCGGTCACCATCCTCGACCGCCAGCGGATCGAGGACTTCGCGCTCACCAACATCAACGACCTGCTCGACCAGGTCGTCGGCATCAATGTCGAGCGCGTCGAGACCGACCGCACCTATTTCAATTCGCGCGGCTTCGATGTCTCGAACTTCCAGGTCGACGGCATCGGCCTGCCGCTGTTCTGGGGCATCCAGTTCGGCGAACTCGACACGGCGCTGTTCGATCGCGTCGAAACGGTGCGCGGCGCCAATGCGATCATGACCGGCATCGGCAATCCGTCGGCGACGATCAACTATATCCGCAAGCGTCCGACCGACAGCCTTCAGGCCAGTGCCGCGGTGCAGGGCGGTTCGTGGGACAAATGGCGAGTCGAGGGCGACCTGTCGGTCCCGCTCGGCGCCACCGCGGGCGCACGCCTGATCTACGCGCACGAGGAACGCGATTCCTGGCTGGACTACAACCACGTCAATCGCGACGTTTATGGCCTCATCGCCAGTTGGAATGTCACGCCGCAGCTCAAGCTCACCGCAGGCTATACCCAGCAGGACAACCAGGCCGATGGCGTGCTGTGGGGCGCATTGCCGCTCACCTATAGCGACGGCACGCGCATCGACTTGCCGGTTTCCGCTTCGACGTCGGCCGACTGGACCTATTGGAACGTCAAGGACCAGAGCGTCTTCGGCGAGCTGAGCTACACCTTTGCCGGCGGCTGGTCGGTCAAGGGCATCCTCACCTACAAGCGCTTCGAGGAAGAATCGAAGCTGCTCTACGCCTATGGCTATCCCGACAAGGCGACCGGCCTCGGCGTCGGCGGGATGTCGGGCATCTATCCCTCGATCTACGACCAGTATCTAGGCGACTTCTACGCCTCGGGCCCGGTCAAGCTGTTCGGCCGCGAGCACGAACTCGCCTTTGGCGTTTCGACTGCGCGCTCGGATGCGCTCGAATATGAGGATTTCTCTGCCGACGTCATCGGCTATCCGGCAGTGCAGGACTGGGACAAGGGCCTGATCCCCGAGCCGGCCTATGGTAATGAATATCTCGCCGCGGAGTACACCGACCGCCTCACCCGGGCATACGGCGCCGCGCACCTCAACCTTGCCGATAATCTCAAGGCCGTGGTCGGCGGCAGTGCGATGTGGATCAAATCCACCGGCCAGTCCTACGGCACCGATCAGTCGCGCAAGGACAGCAAGGTCAGCCCCTATGTCGGCGCGATCTTCGACGTGACCCCCAATGTCTCGCTCTATGCGAGCTACACGGACATCTTCAATCCGCAGGTCGAAGTGAGCTTCGGCAACACCAAGCTCGATCCGGCCCAGGGCAGCAGCCTGGAAGGCGGCATCAAGAGCACCTGGTTCGGCGAACGCCTCTATGCCACCGCGTCGCTGTTTCGCGCCAAGCAGAAGGGGCTTGCAGCATTTGCGGGCGTGTTCGGGCCGGGCGAGGCCGGACAAGCCGGCGACAGCTATTACGACGCGGTGGACACCACGTCGAAGGGCTTCGAGATCGAGCTTGCCGGCAAGGTTACCGACAAATGGAGCTTGAGCGGCGGCTATACCGGCCTCAAGCTCGAGGACGAGGCGGGCAACCGCGCGCGGACGTGGATCCCGCGGCGCACGCTCAAGCTCGCCAGCACTTGGTCCGAGCCGACCCTCAACGACCTCAAGCTCGGCGCGCAGCTGCGCTGGCAGAGCGCGATCAGCTATGCAGACGCCGGCGTTCAGGATTATGGCGTGATCACCGGCGACGTCATCCTCAAGCAGGACAGCTATGCAGTGGTCGATCTGATGGCAGGTATCCGGTTGTTCGATCGCGTGCGCGCGACTGCCAATGTCCGCAACGTCACCAATCACAAATATCTCGCCAGCCTGATGTGGGGCCAGGCGTTCTACGCCGCACCGCGCAGCGCGATGCTCTCGCTCAGCTTCGCATATTGAGCTGCATCGGGTGACGGGCAGCGCGCGCGCACAACGACAGGGCTGGCGCTACGGCGCGAACGTCGCGGCGCGCGTCGTGCTGGGCACGGCGGGTGCCTATGTCGTCGCCGCGCTGTTCGCCGCAGCGCTCGCCCGCACGCTGCCGATGCCGCGGGTCGAGGCCGTGACGCTGGCGACCTTGCTCGCTTTCCTGATCGCGCCGGGTGTGACGATCTGGGCCTTCCTTGCCGCGGGACCGTGGCGCGCCGCCGCCGGCATAGTCGCGGTGGCATTGCTTCTCACCGGTATTGCCTGGCTGGCGGGGCAGCCGGCATGAGCACGGTCCGCGACGGCACCCGACAAGTGATGGCGTGGCTGCACGGCTGGACCGGGCTGCTGCTCGGCTGGGTGCTTTTCGTAATGTGCCTCGCCGGCACGCTCAGCGTATTCAAGCCCGAGATCGGCGAATGGATGCGTCCGGAGGCAACTGCCACTGCCGACCCTGCCGAGGCGATCGCCGCAGCCGGTCGCTGGCTCACGCGGAACGCCCCCGATTCCACCGGCTGGTATTTCGCTGCGCCCGATGCCCGGATGAACACTGTCGAGGCAGCGTACGACACCGGCGGCGCGTTTCTCGCGCGTGCGCTCGATCCCGTGACCGGTGCCCCGGTCGCCCGGGAGACGCTGGGCGGCGAGTTCTTCTACCGTCTCCATTTCGAGCTCGAACTGCCCTTTCCCTGGGGTCGGCTGCTCGCGTCGCTTGCCGCGGCGGTGATGCTGACCGCACTGGTCACCGGAATCATTGCCCATCGCCGCATCTTCCGCGACTTCTTCACTTTCCGCACGCGCAAGGGCCAGCGTTCCTGGCTCGACGGGCACAATGCGCTCGGGGTGCTCGCGCTGCCCTTCCACTTGATGATCACGTTCACCGGGCTGGTGACGCTGGGATCGCTCAGCATGCCCTGGGGGATTACTGCGGCCTATGGCGACGACGTCGCGCCGATGTACGCCGAAATGATTCCCGGCATCACCCAGCGTGCCGCGACCGGCGCCAGGGCACCGCTCGCGCCGCTCGCCCCGATGCTGCGCGAGGCGCAGCGCCGCTTCGATGGCGGCGCGATCGGCCGTGTCTATGTCCTCAACCCTGGCGATGCGGGTGCAGTGGTCACGGTGTTCCGGGCCGAATCCGATGCGATCGGCTATACTCCCGCCGAAATCAGCTTCGACGGCGTCACCGGGAAGGTGTTGGCTCAATGGACCGAAGCGCGGCCCGCGATCCAGACCTACAATGTCCTGTACGGCCTCCACATGGGCCGCTTCGCGCCATCGCTGACGCGCTGGCTCTATTTCCTCGGCGGCGCGATGCTGACGCTGGCGATCGCCTCCGGGCTGGTGCAGTGGATCGTCAAGCGCCGCGAGCGCGCACCATTGTCGCTGGCCAACCGCATCCTCGAACGGCTCAACGCCGGGGTGCTGGCCGGCGTGCCGCTCGGCTGCGTCGCCTATCTGCTCGCCAATCGCCTGTTGCCGCTGGGCATGGCGGACCGTTCGGCGACCGAAGTATCGATTGCGCTGTGGACGGCTGCTGCCGCGCTCCTCGTCGGCGCCGTGCTGCGTCCGGCGCTGGCCTGGCCATTGCTGCTCGGGCTGGTGGCGATTGGGTCCGTCGTCGCGCCGCTGCTGGCGCCGTGGGGGCAGGGCGCCCCGGTGATCGTCATCGGCAATCTCACGCTGCTCGCCACCGCCGCGGCGTTCGCCGCCTTGGCGTGGCGGCAAGTCCGACCTGCACCTGTCGCACCGGCCCGCCGGTCGAGAGCGCCGGCGTGATCGTCGCCGGCCTGTTCTATCTCGGCATGTTCGCGCTGGCAGCGGGAATGTCGCGCCACGCGCCCGCGCTGCTCGGCGGCTGGCACCGGCCCACTATCGCCGCGCGCCTGCCGCGTGCCGGCTGGATCCTCGTCGTCCTCTCGCTGGCGCTGACGCTGCTCTCGGCCGATTGGTCGCGGGCGTTGGTCGCCTGGCTCGGCCTCGCGCCGCTGGTTGCAGGCATAGTGGTATTGAGCCTGACCTTCGCCCCGGTGCTGGCGCGGACAGGCGTCGTTCTGGCCGCCGGTCTGGCGGTCGTCGGTCTGGGCATGACGCTGGCGGGGGCCAGCGCCGCCCTCTGATACGACTCCGCGGCATCAAAACCGCGTCCACACGTGAAATATCTTGGCTTGCACGATGGCAGCGCTGTCAAATATGCCGGGTGCAGGGCCGCGCCTTTCGTGCGTCGGCTGGGGGTGCGCGATGTCCGGTCGTCCGACGATCAAGGAAGTCTCGAAGATTGCTGGCGTGTCGTTCAAGACCGTCAGCCGCGTGCTCAATAACGAGAAGCATGTCAGCGAGGAGACGCGCCGCCGCGTCGAGGAAGTCGTCGCCCGGCTGAACTTCCGCCCGAGCCACGCCGCGCGGACGCTCGCTGGCCGCCGCTCGTTCCAGGTGGCGTTGCTCTACGACAATCCCAGCCCCTATTATGTCTATCACATCCAGATCGGCGCGCAGCAGCGCTGCAGCGAGCTCGGCTATCGGCTGCTCCTCCAGCCGATCGACAGCCAGTCACCCGATCTGGTCTCGAACGTGATGGCGCTGATCGACGAGGCGCATCTGGACGGCGTGATCCTGTCGCCACCGGTGACCGAGATGACCGCGCTGCTCGACGAACTCGACCGGCGCGGACTTCCCTATGTCCGCATTGCGCCCGGCGCGCGCAAGGATGCCGGCATGGGCGCGATGATCGATGACGTCGCCGCCGCGCGCGAAGTCACCGAACATCTGATCGGGCTTGGTCACCGCTCGATCGGCTTCATCCGCGGGCTCGAGAGCCACGTCTCCACTTGGGAGCGTCTCCAGGGCTATCGCGAGGCGCTCGAAGCGCACGGGATCGCCTTCGACGAGGATCTGGTCGCGGCGGGCGAGAACAGCTTCACTTCGGGCGGCGAGGCGGCGCGAAAGCTACTCGAACGCAGCCCGCGCCCGACCGCGATCTTCGCGGGCAATGACGATATGGCGGCGGGCGTGCTCGCAGTCGCGCATGAGAGCGATATCGACATTCCCGGCGCGCTCTCGATCGTCGGCTTCGACGATTCGGACCTCGCCAAGGCGGTGTGGCCGCCGCTCACCACGATGCGCCAGCCCGTTCGCGAACTGGCCTATTCCGCGGCCGATCTGCTGCTTTCGCCCGAGGCAGGGCCGCAGGTCACGCTGGAGCACAAGCTGATGGTCCGCTCCACCACCGGCCCGGCGCCGCGTTAACCTCCAAAGGCGTTTTGGTTCCGCACAAAAACCGTCCCGCGCAAAGACGCGCGTTAACCATTTTCTGTGCTGGCAATAAAAGTAAACAAGTCGTTAACTTGCGCCATGCAGACTCGTCTCATCGCCGAGGGCCATGCCCGCCGCCACCCGTTCCGGGCGCAGATGCGCCGCGTCGTGGCGATCGAACGCAAGGTCAGCGACGATAGCGACTGGAAGCTCTTCATGGTGAGCTTCAGCGCGTTCTTCGTCTGCTTCTACACCTTCATCGTCTGAGATTCCCCTCCCTGCGAGCGGGGAGGAGGCTTTCACGGAATCGGATCGAGCCCGTGGGGCAGGTCCTCGGCCTTGTAGAGCCGCCATGCGCAATAGGCGGAGGCAAGGCACAGCAGGAACACGATCCAGATCGCGTGGACCACTTCCACGCCGGGGATATGGGTGAAGCCCAGGATGCCTACGGATCCCGCCACCATCGCGCCTGAATTGACGATATTGTTCGCCGCGACGGTGCGCGAGGTCTGCGACTTGTCGACCGTCGTGGTCAGGAACGCATAGAGCGGCACTACGAACATGCCGCCGGTGATCGCGATCATGCCCAGGTCGACCAACACCCGCCACGCATCGGGCAGTGCCAGGAAATCAGCGGTCTTGAGCAGCGCGCCGTCGCCTACCGGGAAAAAGGTCGCCGCGAAGAAGAAGTCGATCACGAACACCGACATCGCCAGCACCGAGGCCGGTGCGTATTTCGCCGAGACATGCCCCTTGAGCATCCGGTTGATGATGATCGATCCGATCGCGATCCCGACCGAGAAGATCGCGAGGAACACGCTCGCCACGTCCTTCTGGGCGTGGAACACGTTCTTGACGAGCGGCGGGAACAGCACCCCCAGGATCGCCGCGATGGTCCAGAACACGCTGATCGAGACGATCGCGAGATAAAGCCGCGGGATGTGCATCGTCGCGCCGATCAGCCGGGCCGATGCGCGGAAGATGTTATAGTCGAGCTTGAGCGTCGTGAGCGGCGGTGCCGGCGGGATCTTGAGCGAGGCGAACCAGCCGGTCAGCGCGACGCCGACCACCGCGAACGCCGCGACATTGGGGCTGATCAGCCCGCCCGCGATCGTGCCGCACAGGATCGCGATATACGTGCCGGCCTCGACCATCCCGGTGCCGCCCAGCACTTCGTCCTCGTTGAGATGCTGGGGCAGCACTGCATATTTGATCGGTCCGAAAAAGGTCGAGTGCACGCCCATGCCGACCAGCGCGACCAGCATCAGCGGCAGGCTCTTGATGAAGATGCCCAGCGCGCCGACCAGCATGATCAGCACTTCGGCCGCCTTGATGATCCGCATGATCCGCGCCTTGTCGTAGCTGTCGGCAAGTTGACCGGCGAGCGCGGAGAACAGGAAGAAGGGCAGGATGAACAGGCCGGTCGCGATCGCGCTGAACTGCGTCTCCGCCTCGACCGAATTGTAGATCTGGTAGGTCGCGAAGAAGATCATCGCGTTCTTGAAGAGATTGTCGTTGAACGCGCCGAGGAACTGCGTGACGAACAACGGCAGGAAGCGGCGCTCCTTCATCAACCCGAGCGCACCGATCATATCGTACCATGTCCTCGAAGCGCGGGGGCAAGCCCGCCAAACGACGGGCCCGCATAGCCGAGCCACACGGAACGTATCAACCGCCATGTGCGTCCCACCTGAATGATGAAGACGGTTTCGGCAGCGGCACGAGCAATGCTAGGAGGAGTGCCATGCTGACGCTTCCCAATATCCTGACGCTGTCCAGGATCGTCACCGTGCCGCTGCTCGCGGCGTTCCTGTGGTGGCCGGAATGGCGGACCGGCTACGCCATCGCCTTTGCGATCTACTGCCTGATGGGCATCACCGACTATTTCGACGGCTATCTCGCGCGCGCGCAGGGCACTGTCTCGAAGCTCGGCGTGTTCCTTGATCCGATCGCCGACAAGATCATGATCGCCGCGGTGATCCTGATGCTGGTGGGCAAGGGCGTGGTCGCCGATTTCCACTTGATCGCCGCGCTGATCATCCTGCTGCGCGAGATCACCGTATCGGGCCTGCGCGAATTCCTCGCCCAGCTCCAGGTGTCGATTCCGGTCTCCCAGCTCGCCAAGTGGAAGACCACGTTCCAGCTCGTCGCATTCGGCGCGTTGATCCTGGGACAGTCCGTACCGCAATATCCGTGGGTGGCGCTGCTGGGGCTGGTCACCTTGTGGAGCGCTGCGGTGCTCACTGCGATCACCGGCTGGGACTATCTGCGCGTCGGTCTCAAGCACATGGACACTTGATGGACCTGCTCTACTTCGCCTGGGTGCGCGAGCGCATCGGCGCCGGGCAGGAGCAGCGTGACCCGCCCGCGGCGGTAGTGAACGTCGCCGACCTCATCGACTGGCTCGCAACGCTCAGCCCCGGCCATGCCGAGGCGATGCGCGAACCGACCAGGCTGCGCGCCGCGATCGACCAGAAGTTCGTGCCGCTCGATGCGCCGCTCGGCGCCGCGCGCGAAGTGGCGATCTTCCCCCCGGTCACCGGCGGATGATCCGGGTTTCCGTCGATCCCGCGCCGATCGAGCTGGCGATCGAACTGGCCGCGCTGGAGGAACGCGGGGCAGGGGGCGTCGCCACCTTCACCGGCGTGGTGCGCGGCGACGACGGCGTCACGGCGCTAGAGCTCGAACATTATCCCGGCATGACCGAACAGGCGCTGATCGCGCTCGCCGAGACCGCGACCGAACGCTGGGCGCTGCTCGGCGTGACGATGGTCCACCGCGTCGGTGTGATGCTCCCTGGCGAGCGCATCGTCTTCGTCGGCACTGCCGCGCATCACCGCCGCGAAGCGCTGGAGGCCTGCGCCTGGCTGATCGACCGGCTCAAGACCGACGCGCCATTCTGGAAGCGCGAACGACTGGGCGACGACACGCGTTGGGTTGAAGCTCGCGCAAGCGACGCCACCGCCGCGGCGCGCTGGGACGCGGTCGACTAGCTCAGGCGGTTTCGGCGAGCACCTGCGCCAGCAGCCGAAAGTCGCGCTCGCGCGGAGAAGCCTTGCGCCACACCAGGGCAATCTGCCGCGACGCATTCTCGGCATCCAGCGGCCGTGCCGTAACATGGGTATGGTCGAGAATGCCCGCATCGATCGCCATCTGCGGCAGCATCGTCACCCCCAGGCCGTTATCGACCATCTGCACCATCGTGTGCAGCGAAGTGCCGAGCATCGTCGCTTCGGCGCGCAGCTCGGGGCGGTTGCACGCCGCAAGCGCATGATCCTTCAGGCAATGCCCGTCTTCGAGCATCAGCAGTCGATTCGGGTCGATATCGGCGGGGCGGATCGTCGGGGTCGGATCCATCTCGCCTTCGGGAAAGGCGACGAACAGCCGATCCTCGAACAACGGCGCCGCCTCGACTTCGCCACATGCGAAGGGCAGCGCGAGCAGCACGCAATCGGTGCGGCCATGGTTGAGCTGCTCGCACGCCTGCCCGCTGGTCTCCTCGCGCAGGAACAGTTTCAACTCGGGATATTCTCGGCGCAGCCGCGGCAGGATGCGCGGCAGCAGGAACGGCGCGATCGTCGGAATCACGCTCATCCGCATCTCGCCCGAAAGCGGCCGTCCGGCGGCGCGGGCCAGATCGCCGAGCTCGTCTGCCTCGCGCAACACGCGGCGCGCCTTGTCGACGATCCGCTCGCCCAACGGTGTGAAGCGCACTACCCGGCGGGTACGCTCGACCAAGACCACGCCGATCAGCGTCTCAAGCTCGCGGATACCGGCGGAGAGGGTCGACTGGGTGACGAAGCATGCCTCCGCCGCGCGGCCGAAATGCCCGGAATCGTTCAGCGCGACGAGATATTGGAGCTGCTTGAGCGTCGGAAGGTAGGTTGCGGCCACTGATCGTCTCTATCGATTGAGTTTACGATATAGAGTGATGGCGGCGATCACGCTACCCACAGCGTCACCCCGGCCTCGTGCCGGGGTCCACCGGGGGGCGAAGGAAGGGCAAGCGGTTCGAGGCCAACCAGCTAGGCTGGGTGGACCCCGGCGAGGCCGGGGTGACGAAAAGGGGAAGCGCACGCAACGCCTCCCCAATCGGGTCACGCCGCGGCTTCGACCAGCACGTCCTCGGGCAACCGGATCAGGTAGTCGAACGCCGACAGCGCCGCGGTCGAGCCTGCACCCATCGCAATCACGATCTGCTTGTACGGCACCGTCGTAGCATCGCCCGCGGCGAAAATACCCCGCTGCGAAGTCTCCCCCCGCGCATCGATCTCGATTTCGCCGCGGTTCGACAGCGCGACCGAATCCTTGAGCCATTCGGTATTCGGCACCAGCCCGATCTGGACGAAGATGCCTTCCAGTTCGATCTGATGCTCGGTGCCATGGTTGCGGTCCTTGTAGACCAGCCCGGACACCTTCTCGCCATCGCCGCGCACTTCGGTGGTCAGTGCCGACGTGATCACCTTGACGTTGGGCAAGGTCGCCAGCTTGCGCTGGAGCACTGCGTCGGCGCGCAGGTCGCTGTCATATTCGATCAGCGTGACGTGCGCGACGATCCCGGCAAGATCGATCGCGGCTTCCACACCCGAATTGCCGCCGCCAATCACCGCGACGCGCTTGCCCTTGAACAGCGGGCCGTCGCAATGCGGGCAATAGGCCACGCCCTTGTTGCGATACTGATCCTCGCCCGGAACTCCCATCTGCCGCCAGCGCGCCCCGGTCGACAGGATCAGCGTCCGCGCCTTGAGGCTCGCGCCATTGGCCAGCACAACTTCGTGCAGTCCGCCCTCGGTCCGCGCCGGGATCAATTTCTCGGCCCGCTGCAGGTTCATGATGTCGACGTCATAGTCCTTGACGTGCTGCTCCAGATGCGCGGCGAGCTTGGGGCCCTCGGTGTGGGGCACCGAGATGAAGTTCTCGATCGCCATCGTGTCGAGCACCTGCCCGCCGAAACGCTCGGCCGCCACGCCCACG
This sequence comes from Sphingomonas sp. LM7, assembly GCF_002002925.1. NCBI lineage: Bacteria > Pseudomonadati > Pseudomonadota > Alphaproteobacteria > Sphingomonadales > Sphingomonadaceae > Sphingomonas > Sphingomonas sp. LM7. Next base: position 4,056,971 of record NZ_CP019511.1, read on the forward strand.
CGGATACCCTTGCGCGCCGCATAGATCGCCGACGCTGCCCCCGCGGGCCCGCCGCCGACCACCAATACGTCGAATGCATCCTTGGTCTTGATCTTCTCGGCCGCGCGCGCCTCGGCGCCGCTGTCGATCTTCGCGACGATCTGCTCGAGTTCCATCCGGCCCTGCCCGAACGGCTCGCCGTTGAGGAACACCGTCGGCACAGCCATCACCTTCCGGCTGTCGACTTCGTCCTTGAACAGCGCGCCGTCGATCGCGACGTGCTTGATGCGCGGATTGAGCACCGCCATCAAATTGAGCGCTTGGACCACATCGGGGCAGTTCTGGCACGACAGCGAGAAATAGGTCTCGAACGCGTAATCGCCGTCGAGGTCCTTGACCTGGTCGATCAGCTCCTGCGTCGCGCGCGACGGGTGCCCGCCAACCTGCAGCAGCGCGAGCACAAGGCTGGTAAATTCATGCCCCATTGGCAGCCCCGCGAAGCGCACGCCGATATCGGTGCCGGTGCGGCGGATCATGAAGCTGGGCTTGCGGGCATCGTCCTTGCGCACGACCGTGATGTCGTCGGAGAGTGCGGCGATGTCGTTGAGCAGCCGCTCGAGCTCGCCTGACTTGGCATCGTCGCCCAGGCTGGCGACCAGCTCGATCGGCTGCTTGATGTTGACCAGATAGGTCTTGAGCTGCTGCGTCAGATTGGCGTCGAGCATCGGGGGAACTCCGAAGAAACTGGAACACGGGGATGAGAAGAAAACGGCCCGGGATGGTGGTCCACCCCGGGCCGAATCGGCGCCTCCCACAGGGGGAGGGGAGGAGGCGCCTTAGCTTTTAGATCTTGCCGACGAGGTCGAGCGAAGGCGCGAGCGTCTCTTCGCCCTCTTCCCACTTCGCGGGGCAGACTTCGCCCGGATGCGCGGCGATATACTGCGCGGCCTTGATCTTGCGCAGAAGCTCGGCGGCGTTGCGGCCGACGCCTTCGCTGGTGATCTCCACCAGCTGGATCACGCCCTCGGGATCGACGACGAAGGTGCCGCGGTCCGCCAGGCCCTGACCTTCACGCAGCACGTCGAAATTGGTGCTGAGCGCATGGCTCTGGTCGCCGAGCATATAGTAGTTGATCTTGCCGATCGCCGGCGAGGTGTCGTGCCAGGCCTTGTGGCTGAAATGCGTGTCGGTCGACACCGAATAGACCTCGACGCCCATCTTCTGGAGAGTCGGGTAGATGTCGGCCAGGTCTTCCAGCTCGGTCGGGCACACGAAGGTGAAGTCGGCCGGATAGAAGAAGAACACCGCCCACTTGCCGCGCGTGTCGGCGTCGGTGACCTGAACGAACTTGCCGTCCTTATAGGCCTGCGCCGTGAACGGCTTGATCGTGCTTCCGATGAGCGCCATGCGAATTTTCCTCCAAAGGCGTTGTGTTGCAATGCGGGATATAGGCGCGCTGCGACGCAATGCTAATGGGAAGCTTCGCTCGCGTTGATCGAGTGGAGCGATCAATGGCTGATTATTGATCGATCAAGCCAACATCTCGTAATCTCGCGAAAGTCGCGATCTCAGGCCGGCTGGGGATCATCGCGCTCGGCCTCAGAATCTCGGCTTCCGCCGGAATAGCGGGAAAGCAGACCGCATGTGCTGCGTTGCCGCAGCGTTTCTTACCGCAGCGCGAGGTAGAGATTATAGACGCTGGTCAGCGTCAGCACGATGCCGACCATCAGCATCAGCGTCTTGGGCTCGACTCGCTTGGCGAGCAGCGCACCGAACGGCGCGGCGACCACGCCGCCGATCAGCAGCCCGATCGTCGCGATCGTAAAGGCTTCCAGTCCGAGCTGGGTGATGAAGGTCGCCGAGATCGTGGTGGTCACGAAGAACTCGGCGGTGTTGACCGTGCCGATCGTCATCCGCGGGCTCGAACCCTGGACGAGCAGGTTCGACGTCACCACCGGACCCCAGCCGCCGCCGCCAGCGGCGTCGAGGAAGCCGCCGACGAGGCCGAGCGGCTCGACCACCTTGGGGCTGCGCTCGGTCGGCGGGTAGTGCCGGCTGCGCCACAGCAGGTACACGCCGATCGCAGTCAGATAGGCGAGGATGAACGGCTTGGCCGTCGCCGCATGGATGTTGGACAGCACATAGGCGCCCAGCGCGCCGCCGATCACCCCGGGCACCGCGATGCGCAGGAACAGCTTCCAGTTCACGTTCTTGTGGATCGTGTGGCTGATCCCCGAAACCGCGGTGGTGAAGCTCTCGACGGTATGGACCCCCGCCGATGCCATCGCCGGCGGCACGCCCATGCTCAGCAACAGCGTGTTGGAAATGACGCCGAACGCCATGCCCAGCGCGCCGTCGACCATCTGTGCGGCAAAGCCCACGGCGATGAACGGAAGCAGTGCCGTGAGGTCAATTCCGAAGATCATCCGCGCCCCGTTAATGCCGTTGGACCGGCAGGAATGCCGCGCCAGCCGAATTCCCACAAGATACATCGTGTTTAGACGGGACAAGCCGGAAGCGGGGCCGTTCTGGAAATCGGGCGGCGGGTGCATTAAATGAACCCGGCAAAGGGGAACCCGGCCATGTTCCGTCGTCTGAAGGCCTATCTCGATTCGATCCATGCGCGCGATCCCGCGCCGCGCAGCCGTGCCGAAATCCTGCTCTATCCGGGCGTGTGGGCGGTTTTCTATCACAGGATCGCGCACCGGCTGTTCAACAACGGCTGGTTCTTCCTCGCCCGCGCAGTCAATCACTGGTCGCGCTGGATGACGGCGATCGACATCCATCCGGGCGCCAAGATCGGCCGCAACTTCTTCATCGACCATGGCTTCGTGGTGATCGGCGAGACCGCGCAGATCGGCGACAACGTCACCATGTACCAATGCGTGACGCTGGGCGGCACCAGCCCCGACAACGGCGTCGCGGGCAAGCGCCACCCGACGATCCTCGACGGCGTGATCATCGGCTCGGGCGCCCAGGTGCTCGGCCCGATCACCGTCGGCGAACGCTCGCGGATCGGCGCCAACGCCGTGGTCACTCGCGATGTGCCCGAAGGTGCGGTGATGGTCGGCATCCCGGCCAAGCCGACCTTGGTCGAAGCCGAGACCTGGCAGAAGGACTTCGTCCCCTATGGCACGCCGTGCAGCGAGACGTTCGACCCCGCGACGCAGAAGCTGGAGATCATGCGCTGCGAGCTCGAGACGCTGCGCAAGCGCCTCGACGCGATGATCGAGGCAGGCGAAGGCGATACGGGACGCCGCGACCGGGCCTGATGGGAACCGTCACCCCGCTCCCGATCGGCCGCCCGTCGCAGGTCGGCTTCGAGCGCCTCGAACTGACGCGCATCCTCGATCTCTACGGCCGGATGGTCGCCGCCGGACACTGGAAAGACTACGCCATCCAGTTCGACAACGACGCCGCGATCTTCGCCGCCTTCCGCCGGGCCGCCGAGCGCCCCGAATACCGCATCGAGAAGCGTCCCGCGCTTCGCAATCGCCAGGGCATGTGGGCGCTGGTCAACGAGAGCGGCATGATCCTCAAGCGCGGTCACGAGCTCGGCCCGGTACTGGCCCCGGTCGAGCGGCGGCTGATGAAGCTGGTCGGGGAATGAAACGCTGAGCGTTATATGCGCTGCCTGCTTTGTCTGAACGTCATTGAACCAATGCCGGCTTCGAGCGTCGATCGCCGCAATGCCGGCTAGCTCCGGCGCCGGTGGAGATTCGCATGAAGGTTCGCAAATTCGCTTTCGCCGACGCTTCGTTCGAGCGCTCGCCCGGGCAGGATGGCGATGTTTTCGCGGGAAATGTGATCGACCAGCGTCATGGCGGCCCGATTACCATTGGCTACGGCCGGTACGGACCCCATCAGAGCATCGACGAGGTTCTCGCGGTCGATGACGTGATGATCGTGCTGGAAGGGCGATTGTCGGTCTCGAGCGCGGCTGGCACGGTTGCCGCGGGGCCGGGCGAGATCGTGTACATGCCCAAGGGCCAGTCCGTCACGATCCGCTCGCACGAGCAGGGTGCAGTCACGGCCTATGTCACCTATCCGCACTGGCAGGATCCAACGAGCGAAAGCGGCAAATAGAAAAGGCCCGGGAAACCTCCCGGGCCCTTTCTCTAGGACCTGCGCTGGCTTCAGGCGATCGCCATCTGCTGCGTCGGCGGCAACCGGCCTTCCAGCTCGGTGCCGAGCAGGCCAATCACGCTGCGGCGCATCGGCTGCCAGAAGGCCGAGAGCGTGAGCAGCGCCGATCCGATCACCAGCGCGGTGAGCGCCGCGGCGAGCTCGACTGCGCCGCTTTGCTCGAACAGCGCGTACATCGCCCACAGCACATAGACGAGGCTGGAGACGAGCAGCGCGCGGCGATCGACTGCCAGCGCCACTGCCGCGAAGGCGACATACAGCGCGATCACCACCGCTGCCATCGGCGCGCCGATATCGCCGTCGAACACCCCGAGCATATGGAACACCGGATGCGCGATCAGCGGCGCGGCGGCGAGGTGGAGCCAGAAGGCGACGTCCGAGCGGCGGGTGCGGCGCTCGCGGTCCGAAATGTCCCAGCGCATCGCGAAGACGAAGACCAGCACGCCGGCGACCAGCAGCATCGGGTTGAGCGTTTCCTGCGAGGCGGGGACGAAGGCAGTGATCGCGCCGACCGCGACCGCGACAAGCGCGAGCGCGCCCACCGCAACGGTGATCGGGACCATGAAGCGCCGCCAGTGCAGGAACGCCGCGCCCGCGGTGACCACGCCGGTAATCACGCCGATTGCGCCGGCCAGCTGGCGGTGCTGCAATTCGGTGGTGAGGCCCAGTTGCTCGGCGAGCCACGGGCCATTGGCGCCCCAGATCGCGCCGAAGCCGACGAAGAAACCGCCCGCAAAACCGAGCAGCAACAGGATGCTCGGAAGCGCCATGCGCCGCTGACGCGTGAAATATTCGGCAAGCAGCCAGCTGGTGATCGACACCGCGAAGCCCCCGAACGCGATTGCGACTCCGACCTGGCGCGGCCCTTCATTGCCGTCGAGCCCGACCATCTTGCCGCCGATATAGAAGCCGATCCAGCCGACCGCGACGAGGATCAGGATCGATGCGATCCCGACGAAGATGTCGTTGAAGCCGCTGAGCAGCCGAAAGCTCTCTTCATCGACGGTGGGCGTCGATCGGCTCGCGGCGACATGGTTTCTAAGGGCAGCCGCTGCTTGAGGGGAGAGCGCTCCCGCCTCCACTGCGCCTGCCAGGTCGCTTTCGCTGTACATGGGCAATCCTCCTGTTGTGAGGCCTGCCTACCACATGTGTATTAGTGAAACAATACGGTGCTACGCCTCGGCTATTGCAGCCTCGACATGATCGACATGGTCTGCTCGGCGCCCGAATTGGGAACGATCTCGCCCTTGCGATCGATGATCTCCGCCCATTGCGCGGCGACCGCCTCCGGGGTCGCCTCGGTCAGCTTCGCGCCTGGCGTCAGCGTGACATAGGCTGCCTGGACCACGCCCGCGCCCGCGCCGACGATCATGTTGGTCGGCGCATCGTCGGAAACGAGGAAAAGCGCGGCCGGGGCGACGTTCTCGGGCGCGAACGCCTTGAACGCCGCCTCTGGGAAGATGTCCTCAGTCATCCGCGTGCCTGCCACCGGGGCGATCGTGTTGACCTTGATCCCGTATTTAGCGCCTTCGAGGTGCAGCGTCTTGGTCAGCCCGGCGAGCCCGAGCTTGGCGGCACCGTAATTGGCCTGCCCGAAATTGCCGAACAGCCCGGTGGACGAGGCGGTCATCAGGATGCGCCCGTAATTCGCCTCGCGCATCGTATCCCACACGGCCTTGGTGCAGTTCGCGGACCCGTTGAGATGGACGTCGATGACGAAGCGGAAATCCTCCGGCTCCATCTTGGCGAAGCTCTTGTCGCGCAGCACGCCGGCATTGTTGATCAGGATGTCGATACGGCCCCAGCGCGCCTTGGCGGCTTCGACCATCGCGACCATCTGGTCATATTCGGTGACGCTGCCGCCGTTCGAGAATGCCTCGCCGCCCGCAGCCTCGATCTCCTCGACCACCTGGAGAGCGGCGTCCGAATGGCCGGTGCCGTCGCGCGCGCCGCCCAGGTCGTTGACTACGACTTTCGCCCCGCGCCGCGCCAGTTCGAGCGCATAGGCGCGGCCCAGGCCGCCGCCAGCACCGGTGACGATGGCGACGCGATTGTCGAAACGGATGGTCATCGAAGCGCTCTCCAGAATATCTTTCGACTGGTCCTAGAGCGAATTACGGACCAACTTAACCCCCGGTTCGCCTTGAGCCTGTCGAAGGGCATCGCGTAGCGAGCGATACGCGTGAAGCGAGCCTGGCTTCGCGTCGCGCTGACGCGAAATCAGCTTTCGCGCGCGGAAGCGCCCCACCGCCGGTGGAGCGCTTCATCGAACCAAGCGGCTTAGCGGCCGCCACGCTGGCGGCACTGGTCCGTCACGGTCTTCGAGCAGAGCGGATAGGCGTTCGGCGCGGCCGTCGGGGCCGGCGCAGCAGCGGCTTCGGGAGCGGGCGCCGCAGCCGGAGCAGGCGCTGCCGGTTCAGGGGCTGGAGCCGCTGGCGGGGCCATGGCAGCATCGGGAGCCGCCGCATCGGGCGTCGGCGCAAGGCTGGTGGTTCCCGAGCCGGTCGTTCCGGTCGTCGGATCCGACGGCGGCGTGTTCGCGTCGGGCGTCGTGGTCGCCGGGGTATCCGGCGCCGGCATCGTCGCGGGCGGAGTCTGTTGCGGGGTTTCCTGGGCGACGGCCGTGCCGCCGAGTGCGGCGAGAGCCGCCAATGCGATAAGCTTCATCAAGCTTCTCCTGAATAATTCACGGACGCAGCCTGCGCGTCCCGGACCTTCAACGCAGGAGAAACCCGAATCGCTCCTCAGTTCCCCGCGTCCAGGGCATAGCCTGCCGAACGGACGGTCCGGATGATGTCCGGCCGGTCGCCATGATTGATCGCCTTGCGGAGCCGCCGGATGTGCACGTCCACCGTCCGCGATTCGATGTCGCTGTCATGCCCCCACACCGCGTCGAGCAGCCGCTCGCGCGAGAACACCCAGCCCGGATGCTCGAGGAAGTGCTTGAGCAGGCGGAACTCGGTCGGCCCCAGCGAGACGACCTGGCCGCCGCGGCGCACCTTGTGCCCCACCGTGTCCATCTCGATGTCCGAATAGTTCAGCGCCTCGCCTGCCAGCGCCGGCCGTACGCGCCGCAGCACCGCGCCCACGCGGGCGACGAGCTCGCGCGGGCTGAACGGCTTGGTGACATAATCGTCCGCGCCGGTCTCGAGCCCGCGCACGCGATCCTCTTCCTCGCCGCGCGCGGTCAGCATGATGATCGGGATGTTGGCGGTCTCGGGCATGCGGCGCAGGCGCCGGCACACTTCGATCCCCGAAAGCCCTTCGACCATCCAGTCGAGCAGGACGATGTCGGGCGTCGCTTCCTTGGCGAGCAGCAAGGCTTCCTCGCCGTCGGGTGTGTGCTTGACCTCGTAATCCTCGCGCTTGAAGTGCCAGGTTACCAGCTCGGCGATCGCGGCGTCGTCCTCGACAAGGAGCATCTTTACCCGGGCCATGTACGCGTCCTTATGCCGTTGCCGCTTCGTCGGCCAGATAGCGGCCGGTGGCGGCGAAATAGACCATCTCGGCGACGTTGGTCGCGTGATCGCCGATGCGCTCGATATTCTTGGCGACGAACAGCAGATGCGCAACCTGGCTCACCGTCCGCGGATTCTCGACCATGAAGGTCACGAGCGTGCGGAAGATCGAATCGTAGAAATCGTCGAGTGCCGTGTCGCGCACGCAGATTTCTGCGGCGACCGCGGCATCGCGCGAGGCGAAGGCGTCGAGCACGTCATGGACCATGTCGCTCGCCATCTGCGCCATTGCGGGGAGCAGCGACAGCGCCTCGATCCGATCCTCGCCGGCGGTGTGGATCAGCGGCACGCGCTTGGCGATGTTCTTGGCATAGTCGCCGATCCGCTCGACCACCGCGGCGATCTTGAGCGCGGCGATCACCTCCCGCAGATCGTCGGCCATCGGCGCCCGCAACGCGATCACCCGGACGACGAGCTTCTCGACCTCGCCTTCGATGGCGTCGATCGCCTTGTCCTTCTTGCGGACTTCGTCGGCGAGTGCGGTGTCGCCGCGCTGGAGCGCCTTCATCGCGTCGTGGATTGCCTGCTCGGCCAATCCGCCCATCTGGCTGATCAGCGCGCGAAGCTGCTTGATGTCCTGGTCGAACGCCTTGACGGTATGTTCCTGGCCCGTGCCCATCAGCCGTACCTTCCGGTAATGTAATCTTTCGTGCGTTCTTCATGCGGTGTCGTGAAGATCTGGTCGGTATCACCATATTCCACCAGCGTGCCGAGGTGGAAGAAGGCCGTGCGCTGGCTGACTCGCGCCGCCTGCTGCATGTTGTGGGTGACGATCGCGATGGCATAGCGCCCGCGCAGCTCGTGGATCAGTTCCTCGATCTTGGCGGTAGCGATCGGATCGAGCGCCGAGGCCGGCTCGTCCATCAGGATCACTTCGGGATCGACTGCGATCGCGCGCGCGATGCACAGCCGCTGCTGCTGGCCCCCCGAAAGCGCCGTGCCGCTATCCTGAAGCCGGTCCCTCACTTCCTCCCAAAGCCCCGCACGCTTCAAGGAGCGCTCGACGATCGCGTCGAGATCGCTCTTGGACGGCGCCAGCCCGTGGATCCGCGGGCCGTACGCGACATTCTCGTAGATCGACTTGGGGAACGGATTGGGCTTCTGAAACACCATGCCGACGCGCGCGCGGAGCTGCACCACGTCCATTGCATTGGAATAGATGTTCTCGCCATCGAGCATGATCTCGCCAGTGACCCGCGCCGAGGCGATCGTGTCGTTCATGCGGTTGAGCGTGCGCAGGAAGGTCGATTTGCCGCAGCCCGAGGGGCCGATGAACGCGGTTACCTTGTCCATGTCGATGTCGATCGACACGTCCTTCACGGCCTGCTTGTCGCCGTAGAAGACGCTGACGCCGCGCGCGGACATCTTGTGAGCTGTTTCCGTCATCACCAGCGGGTCTCGAATTTGTTGCGAAGATAGATGGCCAGGCCGTTCATGGCGAGCAGGAACACCAGCAGCACGATGATCGCGGCGCTGGTCTTCTCGACGAAGCCACGGCTGACTTCGTCGGACCACAAAAAGATCTGCACCGGCAGCACCGTGGCGGGATCGGTGAAGCCGCCCGGCGGGGTGACGATGAACGCGCGCATCCCGATCAAGAGGAGCGGCGCGGTCTCGCCCAGCGCGCGCGCCATGCCGATGATCGTGCCGGTCAGGATGCCGGGCATGGCGAGAGGCAGTACGTGGTGGAACACCACCTGGATCGGGCTCGCGCCGATGCCGAGCGCGGCATCGCGGATCGACGGGGGGACAGCCTTGATCGCGTTGCGGCTCGCAATGACGATAACGGGCATGATCATCAGCGCCAGCGTGAGCCCGCCGACCAAAGCTGCCGATCGCGGCAGCAGCGGACCGAACTGGTAGCCGAACAGGCTCCAGCTACCCAGGAAAACCGCGAGCCCGAGCAGGCCGAAGATGATCGAGGGCACCGCGGCCAAGTTGTTGATCGAGACCTCGATCAGGTCGGTCCAGCGGTTCCGCGGAGCGTATTCCTCGAGATAGATCGCCGAGAGCACGCCGACGGGGAAGGCGATCAGGAAGGTCACCGCCATCGTCAGCAGTGATCCTTTTAGCGCCCCCCAGATGCCGACCGCGACCGGATCGGTGGAATCCGACTGGTGCAGGAAATCCATGTTGAAGTGACGCGAGAGCACGCCGGCCTGCTCCAGCCGCGCCACTGCCGCCTTGATTTCGGCATTGCCGTCGCCGCGTACCGCCTGGTCGATCCCGGTGGAGGCGGGCACGTCGATGACGAGCTTGCGGTCGAGGGTCGTCGGGTCGCGCTTGATCGCCTCGCGGACGCGCAGCCAGGCATTCTCGGAGACGAAATCCTCGCCGCCGGCACCGAACGCCGTCGCCGCGGCGCCCTTGACGATATTCTCCAGCCCCGCGCCGGCCAGCGCCAGATCGGCGCCGGGCGTCTTGAGCTGGGCGCGCTCGACCACCAGCCCGGAAGCCGGGAAGTCGATCGGTAGCGCCACGTCGGTACGGGTGAAGCCGCGCCAGCCATTGGCGACCATCGTGATCAGCAGGAAGGCGAGGAACGCCGCCGACAGCGTCACTGCCGCCAGCCCGAAGAAGCGGAAGCGCCGCTCGCGGGCATAGCGTCGGCGGATGCGCTTCTGCATCGGCGCCGCGTTCCAGTCGGTCGGCGCGCGCTTGGAAGGGCCGGCGCTATTCATAGGCTTCCCGGTATTTCTTCACGACGCGCAGCGCGACGATGTTGAGCAGCAGCGTGATCACGAACAAGGTCAACCCCAGCGCGAACGCCGCGAGCGTCTTGGGGCTGTCGAACTCGCTTTCGCCGGTGAGCAGGTCGACGATCTGCTTGGTGACGGTGGTCGCGCTCTCGAACGGGTTGAGCGTGATGTTGGCCGCGCCCGAGGCAGCCATCACCACGATCATCGTCTCGCCGATCGCGCGGCTGACCGCGAGCAGCACGCCTGCAACCACGCCCGGCAAAGCTGCAGGGATCAGCACGCGCGAAATCGTCTCGCTGGTCGTCGCGCCCATCGCCAGGCTGCCGTCGCGCATCGCGGTGGGCACCGCGGCGATCGAATCGTCGGCCATCGACGACACGAACGGGATGATCATCACCCCCATGACGAGGCCCGCGGCGAGGGCGCTTTCGGAGGAAGCGTAGGTGTAGCCGAAGGACACTGCGAGGTCGCGCACTGCCGGCGCGACGGTAAGCGCGGCGAAATAGCCATAGACCACGGTCGGCACGCCCGCGAGCATCTCGAGCGTCGGCTTCATCCACTTACGCACCGTCGGTGCGGCATATTGGGTGAGGTAGATCGCGCTCATCAGCCCGAACGGGATCGCTACGATCATCGCGATCACTGCGCCGATGAAGAAGGTGCCCCAGAACAGCGGCACTGCGCCGAGCGACTTTCCGGGATCGGCGGCGTCGATGACCTGCGGGCTCCAATGCGTGCCGAGCAGGAAGTCGGTGATCGGCACGTGCTGGAAGAAGCGCAGCGACTCCCACAGCAGCGACAGAAAGATGCCCAGAGTCGTCAGGATCGCGATCAGCGAGGCGACCAGCAGCAGCACCATCACCCCGCGCTCGGCCTGGGTCCGCGCCTGGAAGTTCGGGCGGACGCGGGTGAAGGCGAACGCCGCGCCGGCAAAGGCGAGCAGGATCGCAACGCCGGTGCCCATCCAGCCATAACGCGACTGCGCCGCGCGGGTGGGCGCGACCAATTGCTCGGCGACCGGATCGAACGCCGTCGCGCCGTCCTCATGCGCGACGCGCTTGGCCTCGGCGAGCAGCGCATTGCGCTCGAATTCGAACGTAGGGAGCTGCGCCGCGGCAGGATGCTCTAGCACCGCTTCCTTGACCAGCCCGGGGCTGATCGCGTTCCAGCCCGCGACGAACAGCAGCGCCGGCAATACCGTCCACATCGCGACGTACATGCCGTGCTGGCCGGGCAGCGAATGGAGCCGCTTGGCGCCGCCGCGGTCGAACCGGTTGGCGCGCGCGCGCGCGGTCAGCCAGCCGATCAGCCCGAGCCCGGCGATCAGGAAGACGAGCGCGAAGCCGTTCATCAGTGCAGCCCCGCCGGATCGAGCGCGGTGCGCTGCGCCACCACCTGCGCCGAATGCGCGCGCAACGCGTCGGGTGCGGCGATCAGCCCGCGCTGGGTGAGCTTGCCCTTGGGCTCCCACATCGACGCATAGAGCGCGAGGAAATCGCTGAGCCCGGGCACCGCGCGCAGATGGCGCTTCTTGACGTAGAGGAACAGCGCCCGCGCGCCGGGGTAGGACCCGTCGGCGATGCTGGCATAGCTCGGCGCGATGCCGTCGATCGGCACGCCGTGCAGCCGATCGATATTCTCCTCGAGATACGAATAGCCGAACACGCCGAGCGCATTGGGGTTCGCGGCAAGGCCCTGGACGATCAGATTGTCGTTCTCGCCCTTGTCGATATAGGGCCCGTCGTCGCGGATGCGCTTGCAGCGGCTGTCGTACGGCGCGGTGTCCTTGGCGGCCTTGAGCGCCTTGACCTGCGGATCCGCCGCGGCGCAGCCCGGCTCCATCACCAGCTCGACCAGCGCGTCGCGCGTGCCGCTGGTCGCCGGCGGGCCCATCACCTGGATCGGGAGGGCAGGGAGCGCCGGATTGACGTCGCGCCAGGTCCGCGCCGTGTTGGGCTTGCCGTTCGGATTTGCAGCGAGCGCCAGATAGACGTCGCGTTTGCTCAGCGTCAGCCGCGGGCCGTTATTCGCCTCGGCCAGTGCGACGCCGTCGACGCCGATCTGGACTTCCATGATCTCGCCGACGCCGTTCTTCTGGCACAGCGCATATTCGGATTTCTTGATGCGCCGGCTGGAATTGGCGATGTCGGGATATTCCCAGCCCACCCCGTCGCAGAAGCGCTTCAGTCCCGCGCCGCTGCCGATCGATTCGACCACCGGCGCCTTGCGCCCGCCGCCCTGGTTGACGAAGGTCTCGGCGACGGCGGTGGTGAACGGATACACCGTCGACGAGCCCACGACGCGGATCTCGCGCGCCGTGTTGCTGTCGCAGCCGGCGAGCGTGAGCGCCGCCGCTGCAATCAGGGCCAACCTGCCGAAAATGTCGCGAACTCCCGCATTACCCCGAGTCGTGCGCAACGGCACGCAAGCCGCCTCTCTTTCAGTCCGGTTACGCCTTTATGACACTCGGCGGACCGGGAGCAGCATCGTCACCGTGGTGCCCTTGCCGACGATGCTGGTAATATCGAGCCGGCCGCGGTGCCGCTCGACGATGTGCTTGACGATCGCCAGGCCCAGCCCGGTGCCGCCCAGCGACCGGCTGCGCCCCGAATCGACGCGATAGAAGCGCTCGGTCAGCCGCGGCAGATGCTGCGCCGGGATGCCTTCGCCTTCGTCGGAAACGGTCAGGCGCACCATCGCCTCGCCTTCGGGCTGGAGCGTCACCGTCACCGGCGTGCCCTCGCGGCCATATTTCATCGCATTGCCGATGACATTGTGGAGCAGCTGGCTGAGCTGGGTCGGATCGCCCGCGACCGGCGCGACATCGGCGATCTGGGTGACGAGGTCGGCGGCGCGCGGGCTGCCCGAAAGCTCGACCGTGACTTGCTGGGTCAGCTCGGCCAGGTCGACTGCCTTGTCGGGAATGCGGTATTTCTCGGCTTCGATCCGGCTCAGCGAAATCAGGTCCTCGATCAGCCGCTGCATCCGCTGCGCCTCGCCGAACACGATCTTGAGGAAGCGGCCGCGCGTTTCGGGATCGTCGCCGGCATCCTCGCGCAGCGTCTCGACATAGCCGAGCATCGACGCGAGCGGGGTGCGCAGCTCGTGGCTGGCATTGGCGACGAAATCGACGCGCATCCGCTCGGCGGCATAGCTGCCGGTGCGATCGACCAGATGGACGACGCGGCGCCCGTCGCCCAGCCGGTGGACGCGCATCTCCCAGCGCTGGTCGCGCGTGCCGAGCCCGACCAGGTGAATCGGAGCACCGGCATCGCTGTCGTCGGTGCGCATCAGCCGTTCGGCCGCGGCGGGGTGGCGTATCGCGACGCGGACGTCCTCGCCCAGCACATGTTCGCCGAGCAGTTCGCGCGCGCCGTGGTTGGCGGCCTCGACGCGGTTGTGGGCGATCACCAGCAGCGGCTCGGCGATCGCCTCGATCACGTCGGCGATCGCGGGTTCGCTTTCGGCCGACCACGCGGCGGATGCAGGCGGGGCGGGGGGGGCGTCGCCGCCGCTTGCCGCGATCAGCACTGCCGCGGTGGCGCACACCAATACGATCAGGCTCGCCTGCGCATCGCCGTTGAGCAGCAGGCTTGCGCCTGCGGCGATCGCCGCCACGACGAGCGCCAGCGCCGTCCGTACCCCGAGAAACGAATGCATATGTCCCGTTCTAGGCGCGGATTTACGATTGCGAAAGCCGCGTGGGCGCATGACAAGGCATCATGGCCGACCAACCCTCCGGACCCGTCGCCTCGCGCCGTCGTGCATTGATGCTCGGCGCGGCCGGGGCGTCGGCGATCGTCTCGATCCGCCCCGCGCTCGCGCAGACCAGCGCGTCGGTGATGAATTGCGAGATCCAGGTCCCCGATCAGGCCCGCGCCGGCAGCTATGTCGCGGCCGACGGCACATTGGTGCCCGCCGGCACGCCGGGCGCGTTTCCGCCCCCCGGCACGGCGTTCAAGGCCGAGGACGTCAAGCGCGCGCTCTCGGGCGGCCAACTCCCGGGCACCGATTACGAGCGCAGCCGCGCCTACACCAATTACATCCGCCGCCTGCAGTCGGGCACCAGCGGCTTCACGTGCTTCGCCTCGCTGCAGATGCCGCGCGGGTAAACCAGCGCAATTCGCCCTGAGCTTGTCGAAGGGCCGTTCCTTGTCCAAACCCCCGGGTAAGAAGCAAAGCGATGCTTCGACAGGCGCAGCACGAACGGGGGCGGGCGTGACTTTCTATCGCGCGTCCGGATCAGAGATTTTCACGCGAAGCCGCGAGGGCGCGAAGAACAGGAAGAAGCGGTTCGCGCAGAGGCGCAGAGGCGCAGAGACCCGTTCGCGTCGCTCCAGCGACGCCTTTCAATACGAGCGTGTCGGATTTCCTGCCGCTGACGCGGCCACTATGTTTGCCGCGAGCGACGTGCCCTCTGCGCCTCTGCGCCTCTGCGCGAACCTCTTCCTTCTTCGCGCCGTCGCGCCTTCGCGTGACGACAACGAAGTCCCGCACCCGTGACGCGCTACAAGGCCGCAGCCCCCGAAACGCTCCGCATCGTGCCGCTCGATGCGTTGACCTTGGTCTATCACCGCGCCTCGGGCATCACCCATATCGTCGATAGTCCGGTGCCAGAGATTCTGGAGGCTCTGGCGGCCGGGCCGCTGCCGGTATCCGATCTGCTCGCCCGGCTCGGCGAAGCCTTCGATCTCACCGATGCCGATCCGGCGGCGCTCGTCGCGCGGCTCGACGAACTCACCGCGGTCGGGCTGGTCGAGCGGCTGTGAGGCACGCCACCACTCTCCGCATCGGACCCATAGGCTTCCGCGTCGGCAGCGATTGGCGCGCGCCGATCGCCGCGCTGAACGACCTGTATCGCGAGTATCCAAAGCCCGAGGACAGCATCCCGGACTTCAACGTCCATCTCTTTGCCGCGCGCCCATGGCGCCGCGTGCTGCGGCCCTCGGTGCATATCGGCGGCGACTTCGTCATCCCCGACGCCGCGCCGCTGCCGCTCGCACAGGGGCTGCTCGCCGCGGAGATGGGGATGAACCTGCAGATGGCGCTCGGCCAGCGGCGCTATCTGCTGCTCCACGCCTCCGCGGTCGAGCGCGACGGCCAGGCGCTGCTGATGACCGGGCATTCGGGAGCGGGCAAGTCGACCCTCGCCGCGCTGCTGATGGCACGCGGCTGGCGGCTGATGGGCGACGAATTCGCGCTGCTCGATCCCGCGACCGGGTTGATTCACGGCTTTCCACGCCTGATCAGCCTCAAGAACCAGGCGATCGGAGTGATGGAACGCACGCTGCCCGATGCGCGCTTCGGCCCGCTGCTCCGCGGCACGCCCAAGGGCGATATCCGCCATCTCGTCCCCGATGCCCGCGCGATCGCGCGGATGTCCGAACCGGCCGCACCCCGGCTGATCCTGTTCCCGAGCTACGGCTTCGCCGCGGCCGAGCGCGAGGTACTGCCCAGCGAGACCTTCGTCCGGCTGACCCAGGCATCGACCAACTATGTCGCGCTCGCCGAACGCGGCTTCGATGCGCTCACCGGGCTGGTCCGGTCGGTCCCCGCGCGCGCGCTTGATTATCCCGACACGGCAACGGCGCTCGCCCAGGTCGAGCGGCTATGGGACGCGGCGTGACCGACGGGCGCATCCTCGCCGACGCACTGCGCGATCCGGGCACCATCGCGCTTCTCGACGCCGAAGGCTGGACCGCGCTGCTTGCCATCGCCCGCGCCGAGCAGCTGATCGGCACGCTCGCGCACCGCCTCGAAGGGCTGGACGTGCCGCCGGCGGCCGCGCGCATCCTGGCGGATGCCCGCGCCTCGGCTGCGCAGGGTCGCGCCGCCGCGCTGTGGGAGGCCGAGATGGCGCGCCGCGCGCTTGCACCCACTGGCATGCCGATAGTGCTGCTAAAGGGCACGGCCTACGTCGCGGCGGGTCTATCGGCAGGCATCGGCCGGTCGATTGGCGATCTCGATATCCTCGTGCCGCGCGACCGGCTCGACGAGGCCGAAGCCCTGCTGCTCGCGGCGGGATGGGAATGGGTGAAGCCCGATCCCTATGACGACCTCTATTATCGCCGCTGGATGCACGAGCTGCCGCCGCTGATCCACCGCGAGCGCGATCGGATGATCGACGTCCACCATACCATCCTGCCGCTCACTGCGCGGATTACGCCCGATGCCGATGCGCTGATCGCCGACAGCATCGTGCTGGAGAACGGGCTGCGCGTCCTCAGCCCGGCCGACAGGATCGTCCACGCCGCCGCGCACCTGTTCGCCGACGGCGATCTAGCCGGCGCGATGCGCAACCTGTGGGACATCCATTGCCTGATTGGCGAGGGCGGCATTGCCGGATTGGACGAACGCGCCGCACGGCACGGCCTGACCGCGGCAGTGAAACGCGCGGTGCGCCAGGCACATCGCCTATACGGCACCGCGATACCCGCCGACTGGCGCGGCTGGGACGGCGCCGATCGGCTGGTTGCCCGCCGCATCCTCGCCCGCGATGCCTGGGGCAGACCGATGCGCAGGCTGACGCGGCTGGCTTTCTACTTGCGCAGCCATGCGATCCGGATGCCGCCAGCGATGCTGGCACGCCACTTGTGGACCAAGTGGCGGAAGGCGGCGATCTAGTTAAATGATTAATCTACCGTCCGCGGCATTTGCTTCAGAATACATTGATTGAATCAACATTTTAAGCCGGCGGTATATTGCTAGAAACTATGTGATAGCGTTAGATTTGCAATTGAATTGGCAGATACGTGGGCATAGATGCCTGTTTGTCGTGGCGCTATTCGGGGATGGTGTCGCGAGCCGCGGGTGATGATTGCAACCGAGACGAGTTTCGCCGGCGCGCTACACGAAAAGGACGGCGCAGACCGGAAAAATTAGGGGTTTGTTAACCTCTCTTAGACAAAAGTTAATCGTCACCGGGGAACGACGGGACAGAGCAAGGGGGCGCGCTAGACGAGGTAATCCAAGGCAGTGAGGCTTGTTGTGATCGAGGAATCCGCTGAGGCTTTTGACGGCGCCGACGCCAGGACGATCGTAGATGCGCTCTGGCTGAGCTGGCCCATCGTCGTGACGCTCCGCCCCGCCGATGTCGGGATGCAGCTGTCTCCCAATCGCGAGATCGATTTCATCCGGACGGTTCAGGATCTCAACGACGCCGGGATGATCAGCTACGAGGCGTTCGTCGTCGGCACGAGCGGCCCCCAGGCGATCGACGCCGCACTCACTGCACGGGGCCGGGCGCTACTCGGCGCAAGGTTCGCCGAAGCGCCGCCGATTATCCGCCAATTGGCCGGCTGAGCCGTGGGTTCGCGACCCTAGCCGATCAAATCCGCCACAATGTCCGCGACGGTGCGCAGGATCTTGAGATCATGCCCGTCGAACGCGCGCTGCCTGCGCTGGAGCGCGACGATGCGGCCCAGCGGCGCGCCATCGGCATCGTGCAGCGGAACGCCGGCATAGGATTGGAAGCCGCTCGCGCTGGCGTCGATCGGATCGGCGAGCTGCCAGAGCAGCCTCTCGGAAAATTCGGCCTCGCCGCCCGAAATCAGGATACCGGCGGTTTCCAGCCGTTCGGCCGCGCCGATCGCGCGCCGGCGCTCGGCATAAGGCCGCAAGTCGATGATCGCCGCGTCGGAGACCAGCGTGAGCTGCACCAGTTCGGCCAGCTTTGCAGCGGCGATGCGCCCGCCCGGACTCAGATCGTCTGCAGCCCCCTGCGAGGCCGGTTCACGCCCCCTCAACAACATCCCCCCGAAGCGACCCACGCTCTGTTCCCCTTTGCGTATGCTCTGCGTGTTGTGCCGCAAATGCAAGCGCCCGGATAATCCGGTAAACCACCGAGCGGGCGGGGGGTCAGCCGCCGAAGAACAGATGCTGGATCAGGATCTTGAGCCCGATCAGGATCAGCACGGTGCCGCCGGTGATCTCGGCGATCTTGCCCAGCCGCGCGCCATAGGCCGCGCCGATGCGGATTCCCGCAACGCACAGCAAGGCGGTGACCAGCCCGATCACGCCGCAGGCGATCGCGATGGGCGCGCCGATCACCGGCAGCGTGATCCCCGCCGCCGCGGCATCGACGCTGGTGGCGACGGCCGCACCCAGCAATGCCCAGCCGAGCAGGGCCGGGGCCGGCGTCGCATCCGCACCGATCAGGCCTTCGCGCAGCATCTTGGCGCCGAGCAGCCCCAGCAGGACGAAGGCGATCCAATGGTCGATATCGCGGATCGCGCCTTCGAACGCCGCGCCCAATGCCCAGCCGAGCAGCGGCATCAGTCCCTGCGCCAGCCCGAACGCCGCAGCGATCCGCAGCGTGCCGGTGGTAGTCGATCGAGTCGATGCCCCCTGCGCCACCGATACCGCGAACGCGTCCATCGCCAGCCCCAGCGCGAGCGCGAGCAGCGAGAAGAGCGGAAGCATCGCGCCGTCGGTCATGCCGCACCCAGCGCTTCGAGCGCGGGCACCAATTCGTCGAAATGATCGATCACCGCGTCGGCGCCGAGTTCTTCCACGGGCTGCATCAGGAAGCCGAAACTGACGGCGATCGCAGCCACGCCCGCACTCTTCGCCGCTTCGATATCGAAGATCGAATCGCCGATGAACGCCGCGCGTCCGCCGCCGCAGCGCCGGATCATCTCGCGGATGCCCGCGGGGGAAGGCTTGCGGCCGTCCGGGCCCATCGTGTCGCCACCGATCACGCAGGCGAAGCGATGGCCCAGCGCCAGTTCGGCGACCAGCTTCACGGCCAGGCTCTCGGACTTGTTGGTGACGATCGCGAGCGTCACCCCGCGCGCTTCGAGTGCATCCATCGCCGCGCTGAGGCCCGGAAAGGCGCGCGTACCCCGCGTCAGGTTGTCGCCATAGAAAGCGAGCAGCTCAGGATAGCTGCGCTCCAGCACCTCAGGATCGCATCCGCCCGACGCCTCCAGCCCCTGCTGGAGCATGTATTTCCCGCCGCGACCGATCATCGGCTTGACTGCGGCAATGGTGAGCGGCGGGCGCCCCAGCAGCCCCAGCGCGTGGTTGACTGCGTCGGTCAGGTCCGCGCTGGTGTCGAACAGCGTGCCGTCGAGGTCGAATCCGACAATGTCGAAAGGGAAGTCGGTCATTGCCGCGGCGACTGCCAGTATCGCTATGGAATTGGCAAGCTTGTCATGGCAGGGGATTGGACCGGAGGGTTTTCATGACAGCGCTGATAGCCGCGATCATCCTTGCCGCGGGCAAGGGTACGCGGATGAAATCCGATACGCACAAGGTGCTCCACCCGATCGCCGGGCGGCCGATGCTGCTGCATCTGATCGACAGCGTCGCCGCGCTTAATCCAGCGCGCACGGTCGTGGTGGTCGGGGCAGGGCGCGAGCAGGTCGAGGCCGCGGTCGCGCCGCACGGCGCCGACACCGCGCACCAGGCCGAGCAGCTCGGCACCGGCCACGCCGTGCGCATGGCCGAGGAGTCGCTTGCCGGCTTCGATGGCGACGTGCTGATCCTCTATGGCGACGTCCCGCTGGTCTCGACCGCGACGATGCGGCGGATGCTCGAACGGCTCCACGGTGCCGATGCCCCCGCCGCGGTGGTGCTCGGCTTCCGCCCCGACGATCCCGGCGCCTATGGCCGCGTCATCGCCGACGGGCAGGGTCACATCGTCAAGATGGTCGAGTTCAAGGACGCCAGCGCCGAGGAGCGCGCCGAGACCTTGTGCAACTCCGGCCTGATGGCAGTCGCCGGGACGGACCTGTTCGCGCTGCTCGCCGAGGTCACCAACGCCAATGCCGCAGGCGAATACTACCTACCCGACATCGTGATGCTCGCCGCCGCGGCAGGCCGCCACTCGGCAGTGATCGAGACCGACGCGTACGAAGTCACCGGGGTCAACAGCCGCAGCGAGCTCGCCGCGCTCGAAGCCGAATGGCAGCACGCGCGTCGCGCAAAGGCAATGGCCGACGGCGCCACGCTGATCGCACCCGAGACGGTGTGGTTCGCGCACGATACCCGGCTCGGCCGCGACGTGCTGGTCGAGCCCAATGTGTTCTTCGGCCCCGGCGTCGAAGTCGCCGACAAGGTCACCATCCACGCCTTCAGCCATATCGAAGGCGCGCAGATCGCCAGCGGCGCCGTCGTCGGCCCCTATGCCCGGCTGCGCCCCGGCACGGTGCTCGGCGAGGATGCCAAGGTCGGTAATTTCGTCGAGATCAAGAAGGCAGTGCTGGGCAAGGGCGCCAAGGCCAACCACCTGACTTATCTCGGCGACGCCGAAGTGGGGGCAGGGGCCAATATCGGCGCGGGCACTATCACCTGCAATTACGACGGCTTCTTCAAATACCGTACGAACATCGGCGAAGGCGCGTTCGTCGGATCGAACAGCGCGCTGGTGGCGCCGGTATCGATCGGCAAGGATGCCACTGTCGCCGCCGGATCGGTGGTAACGCGCGACGTCGAGCCCGGCGCGCTCGGCCTGGCTCGCGCACGCCAGGAAGTGAAGCCGGGCTGGGGACATGCGTTCCGCATCAAAATGGCGGAGCGCAAACGCGGAGGTTCGTCGAAATGAAGCAGTTTCTCGAATTGGCGGCGCTGGCGCTGCTCGTCGCATCGCCCGCCGCGGCACAGTCCAGGCCGCCGCTCGATCCCGCCCAGGCAATCGCCGCGGCGGTCAAGGGCGACGTCGAAGGCGTGTTCGAATTCCAGGTCGGCTCGGTGGGTGAGTCCGGTTTCGCCGTCTATCTCAATTCGAACGCCGATTATCGCGACCCGGCCAATCTCACGGTCGAATTGAAGCCAGGCGCCATCGCCGAGCTCAAGACCCGGCTCGGCGGCGAACCGCGCGAGTTGCTCGCCGGCAAGCGCATCCGCGTGACCGGCGTCGCCAAGCGCGTGCCGATCCCCCGGCGCGACGGCACCACCTATTACCAGACCCGGATCGACGCCGATCGCGGCAACCAGATCGAAATCACCGGCTGATCGCCGGCCCCTGAGGAACTCGAAGCAACATGTGCGGAATCGTTGGAATCGTCGGTACGCAGAGCGTCGCCGACCGGCTGTTCGAAGGCCTCAAGCGCCTCGAATATCGCGGCTATGACTCGGCCGGCATCGCCACCCTGCACGACGGCGAGATCGATCGCCGCCGTGCCGAGGGCAAGCTCGTCAATCTCGGCAAGCGCCTCGCCGAGAGCCCGCTTCCCGGCACGATCGGCATCGCCCACACCCGCTGGGCGACGCATGGCGCGCCGACCGAGGACAATGCCCACCCGCACATCGTCGGCGACGTCTCGATCGTCCACAACGGCATCATCGAGAACTTCAAGCCGCTCCGCGACGAACTGATCGCCGAAGGCCGCGAGTTCAAGAGCCAGACCGACACCGAAGTCGTCGCGCATCTCGTCAGCCGCGAGCTCGAACGCGGCAAGGCCCCGCGCCAGGCGGTGGCCGCAGTGCTGCCCCAGCTCCACGGCGCGTTCGCGGTCGCCTTCCTGTTCCGCAACGAGCCCGACCTGCTGATCTGCGCCCGCCTCGGCGCGCCGCTGACCGTCGGCTATGGCGAGGGCGAGAATTATCTCGGCTCGGACGCCCACGCGCTTGCCGGGCTCACCCAGCGCATCGCCTATCTCGACGAAGGCGACTGGGCCGTGATCACTCGCGAGAAAATCGAGATCTTCGATCGCGACAACCATCCCGTCACCCGACCGATCGTTGCATCGGGCGTCTCCGCGGCGCTGATCGACAAGGGCAACCACCGCCACTTCATGCTCAAGGAAATCTACGAGCAGCCGGTGGTCGTCGCGCAGACCCTCGCCTCGTATATCCGCCCGGTCGAGCAAAAGGTCGCGCTCCCCGACATGAGCTTCGACCTCAGCAGCATCGAGCGCGTCGCGATCGTCGCCTGCGGCACTGCCTCCTATGTCGGCATGATCGGCAAATACTGGATCGAGCAGTTCGCCCGCCTGCCGGTCGAAGTCGATGTCGCCTCCGAATTCCGCTACCGCGATCCGGTCCTGCTGCCCAACACGCTCGGCGTCGTCGTCAGCCAGTCGGGCGAGACTGCCGACACGCTCGCGGCGCTTCGCCACATGAAGGCCAACGGCGTCACCACCGCCGGCATCATCAACGTGCCGACCAGTTCGATGGCGCGCGAAGTCGATCTGCTGCTCTCGACTCATGCCGGTCCCGAGATCGGCGTCGCCTCGACCAAGGCGTTCACCTGCCAGCTTTCGGTGATGGCCGCGCTCGCCGTCAATCTTGCCCGCGCCAAGGGCAAGCTCGGGGAAGAAGCCGAACGCGAAATCGTCCGCCATTTGATCGAGGCGCCCGCCGCGATCAACGCCGCGCTCGCGCATGACGAGGAGATCCAGGCGATGGCGCACACGATCGCCGCCGCCCGCGACGTGCTGTATCTCGGCCGCGGCCCGGATTACCCGCTCGCACTGGAAGGCGCGCTCAAATTGAAGGAGATCAGCTACATCCACGCCGAAGGCTATGCCTCGGGCGAGATGAAGCACGGCCCGATCGCGCTGATCGACGACACCGTGCCACTGATCGTTCTCGCGCCCTCGGGCCCGCTGTTCGACAAGACCGTGTCGAACATGCAGGAAGCCAAGGCGCGCGGCGCCCGCGTGGTGCTGATCTCCGACGCCGAAGGACTGGCCCAGGCCGGCGAGGACGCAATCGCGACGATCGAGATGCCCAGCGTCCACCCGCTCATCGCGCCGCTCGTCTATGCAGTGCCGGTGCAGCTGCTGGCCTATCACGTCGCGGTCGCCAAGGGCACCGACGTCGATCAGCCGCGCAATCTCGCGAAATCGGTGACGGTGGAGTAGCGAACTGCGCGCACCCCGTTTGCCGTGAGTTTGTCGAAGAGCAGTCGTAGAATCATTATAGGTCAGTCCGCTAACGCCTCAATTGCGGACATATGCGGATTCGTATTAGTCTGCCTCAATGATCAAGCTCATCATGCTCGGCTTGTGCGCCATCGTAACAATCGTACCTTCTCCTTCTGCGCAGCAGGGCTCAGTTGATGCTAATAAGTTGCGATGGGTTCGTGGTTTATTGGACGCGCATTGGGAGTATCCGAACTTTATACCTGATAGAGGTTCAGGTCTAAAAGTCATGAGCTTCCAGATACGAGAGGAGAAGTGGCAAAAGATCTACATTGCACCCGTAGTTGAGGCTATGCGGCTCCGCACCAATGAAACGACTTGCTTCCACATCATCGGACAGGGGTTCCTTGCTCCGCGGACACCGTCGCACATGCAGCCGTGGGAAGGGAGCCAATTCGTCTTTGTCAAAATCAAGAGATTGGAGCGGCTCATCTCTAACGTGAAATGCGCTCCTCACCCAAATACGAACGACCGCTAACCACCCACTCCCGGCCGTTCCGTACGCACCCACGGCCTACCCCAGCAGCGCCCGCAATGCCGCGTCGATATCGGCTTCGCGATACGGCTTCTCGATCAGCGCCACGCTTTCGAAGCCCTCGGGCACCGCGCCATAGCCACTGGCGAAGGCGAACGGTACGCCGCGCCGTTGCAGCATCTCGGCAATTGGGATGCTGCGCTCGCCCGCCAGGTTGATGTCGAGGATCGCCGCGCCGAAATTCTCGGTCTCGGCAAGCGCCAGTCCGTCGGCAAGCCGGCCGGCAGGGCCGACCGTTTCGCAATCGAGCGCTTCCAATATGTCCTCCAGACACATCGCCACCACCGGTTCGTCCTCGACGACGAGCACGCGCAGTCCCGCATAGCCACTCATTCGGCGCCCTCCGGCAGCGGCGCATCGACCATGCATACCAGCCCTTCGCGCCGAAACTCGATCTTCACTGTCCCGCTCAGCTCGGCGGCGAGCCCGCGTTCGATCATTCGCGTGCCGAACCCGCGCCGCGCCGGCGTCACTACCTCCGGACCGCCGCGCTCCTGCCACTCCAGCGACAGCCGCGCCCGGCGATCGTCCTGCGCGCGCGCCCAGCGGATCGCCACGCGGCCCTCCGCCACCGACAGCGCGCCGTGCTTGACTGCGTTGGTGGCAAGCTCGTGGATCGCCAGCGCCAGGCTGATCGCGGTCTTGGGCAGGATCGGCAGGTCGGGGCCCACGAGTTCGAACCGTCCGGCATCGCCGCCGTGCGGCGCGACGGCGTCGCCGATGATTTGCGACATCGACACCGCGCCCCAATGCTCTCGGGTCAGCAGGTTGTGCGCTTCCGAAAGCGCCGCCAGCCTGCCTTCGAACGCCTTGCGCGCGGCCACCGGGTCGGTCGCGCCCTTGAAGCTCTGCTGTGCGACGCCCTGGACGATCGCCAGCGTGTTCTTGACGCGGTGGTTGAGCTCGTCGACCAGCAGCCGCAGATGCGTCTCGGCGCGCTTGGCCTCGGTCACGTCGCGGCCGATCGCGTGGAGCCCGGTAGCCCTGCCTTCGGAATCGGTGGTCAGCCGCGAATTGATTTCCCAGGTCAGCGGCCGCCGGTCGTGCGCGCGCACGGTCACGGTCAGCCGGGTACTCCCGCCCTCGCGCAATTTCTGGTCGAACGCCTCCATGCTCAGCGCCAGCTGGTCGGAGTCCATGAAGTCCCCGATCGACGCGCCGACCACCTGTTCCTCGGGATAGCCGAGAGCTGCGAGCACCGCCGGGTTCACCGACGTGATCTTCTGGTCCAGTGTGGTGGTGATCAGGAAATCATTGGCCTGTTCGAAGATCGTCCGGAACCGCGCCTCGCTCTCGCGCAGCTCGGCTTCGGCGCGCTTGCGGCCGGTGATGTCGAACGAGACGCCGACGAAGCGGCTGGGGCGATCATCGGCATAGTCGATCCGGCTGCCATGGCTCTGCAGCCAGCGCTCCTCGCGATTGTCCGCGCGGCACAGGCGATATTCGATCGTGTAGGGCGCGCCGGTCTCGAAACAATGGTGCGTCACCTCGCGCACGCCGTCGCGGTCGTCGGGATGGACCTGCTCGATCCATTCGCGGAAGCTGCCTCGGCCGTCGGTCCGCCGCGGAATGCCGAGCAAGTCGAAGCGATTGGGCGACCATTCGCCTTCCATCGTCTCCAAGTCGAGCTCCCACGTCGCCATCCCCGCGCTCTCTGTCGCCAGGCGCAGGCTCTCCTCGCTCCTGCGCAGCCTGGCCTCGGCCTCGCGGCGCTCGGTGACGTCCAGCGTCACGGCCAGCACGCCGAACGGCTCGCCATCCGGCCGCCGGATCACCGACACCGAATTGTTGACCCACACCATTCCGCCGTCCTTGCGGATATAGCGCTTTTCATGGGTGTAGGGCGTGCCCTCCGCCACCGCGCGGTCGAACAGTGGCCGATTGCGGCTGCGGTCGTCGGGATGGGTGATGTCGAGCATCCGCATCGCCATCAGCTCCTCCTTGGGCCAGCCGGCGATCTCGCAGAACCGGTCGTTGACCAGCGTGAAGCGCCCTTCGAGATCGACTTGCGCGAAGCCTGCGGTCGATTGGGCGATGAAGGCGGAGAGCTGCGCCTCGCTGTCGCGGAGCGAGAGTTCGGCCTTTTTCGCTTCGGTGACGTCGTGCGCGACCCCGATAAAGCCGATGTGCCGGCCCTGCGCGTCGCGCCGCGGCGACGATGTCGATCGCAGCCAGCGCCATTGCCCTTGCGCGTTGCGATAGCGGCCTTCCAGATCGAAGGCGGCGAGGGTGGCCTCGCCGGCGATCGATTCCGCGACCAGCCGGCCGACATCGTCGGGATGGATGATCGCGCGCCAGTCGAAGGCGAGCGCCTCGTCATAGGGCACGCCAAGAAAATCGACATAGGCCCGGTTGACGAAGCTTCGCGTGCGATCGAGCCGGGTCACCCACACTGCCACCGGCGTGCTGTCCGCGATCATGCGGAACTCGTCCTCGCCAACCGGCAGCGGTTCGTGCCCGGTCTCGGTCTGGGTCATTACCTGGTACGCATCCCCGACTGCTTCCCACGCATTTCTATATGCAACACGCGGATAATCAACCGAAACGCGTCATCCCTGCGGCATCGCCAGCACGGCCTGGGCGCGCTTGAGGTGCGGCATGTCGAGCATTGCCCCGTCCAGCCCGATCGTGCCCGCGCCCGGGTTCGCCGCGAACGCCGCGACGATCGCCTGCGCGCGCGCGATTTCGGCGTCGGAGGGCGAGAAGGCGCGGTTGATCACCGGCACCTGATCGGGGTGGATTGCCATCATCCCGCGAAAGCCCGCACGGCGCGCCTTGGCGGCGACCTTGGCAAGGCCGTCCAGGTCACGGAAATCGCCATGGATCGTCTCGATCGGCGTCACGTTCGCGGCGGCCGATCCGGCGAGGCACAGCGCGCGGAACAGCTGATAGGGGAAGTCATATTCGCCGGTCTCGTCGCGATTGTCGGTCGCGCCGAGCGCGGTGGCGCTGTCCTCCGCGCCCCAGGTGAGCGCGGCGAGCCGCGGGCAGCCGGCATAGTCGCCGAGCCCGAACAGTGCCGGTGCGGTCTCGGTCGCGACGACGATCACTCGGATCGCGCCGACCTTGTGGCCGGCGGCGGCTTCCAGCGCGCTCAGATAATGGTCGAGCCGCTCGGCCTCGGCGCGGGTGGCCTTGGGCAGCATGATCCCGTCGGGACAGCCCGGCACCACTGCGGCAAGGTCGGCAAGCGCATGGTCGGTGTCGAGGGGATTGATCCGCACCCATTGCGGCTGCGCGCGCGGGGCGCTGCGCAGATGCTCGGCGACCAGCGCGCGTGCCGTCGCCTTGTTGGCCGGGGCGACGGCATCCTCGAGGTCGAGCAGCACGAGATCGGCTTCGCTGGCGCCGGCCTTGGCCAGCTTGCGCTCGGAATCGCCGGGGGCGAACAGCAGCGAGCGTGCAATGAGCGGGTCGGCCATGGTTCCTCCGGGTTGAGCCCAGAGACCTAGAGCGCGGCGCGGCGCGGGTAAACCGCGAGCTCAAGCCGAAACCGTTGGGGAGGAGGCCAACGGCTTCGGCTTGCTCCCGGGCAGTGCCGCTCCGGGGGGAGGACGGCACGCGATACTGGCGGAGCCTTGGGAGACGGCGGCGTCCGCACATCTTCTCTACGCCGGCTCGATCCGCGCGTCCGCCCGGGAGAAATCCGTTAGGGGTTTGTACCGCGCGTTAAGCATCGCATCGCGCGGTTATACTTGCACCTTGGCGCGGTTTTACGCACCGTTAACGCTGTCCGCTTACCTTGTTCGAACGATTTGGGGGGATTGGACATCGTGCGCATATTGATCGTGGACGACGAGCCGGCGATGCACGATTCCTATCGCCAGTGCTTCGCCGCGACCTGCGGCAGTGCCGAAGCGCTGGGCGCGATGGCCGCCGAGCTGTTCGGCGACGACGAAGCACCTGCCGAGCCGGTGACCCGCTTCGAATGCGATCACTACATGCAGGGCCTCGACGCCGTCGCCGCGGTGGAGGCGTCGCTGGCCAGCGGCGATCGCTATGCCGTCGCGTTCATCGACGTCCGCATGCCCCCGGGCATCGACGGCAAGGAGACCGCGCGCCGCATCCGTGCGCTCGATCCCGACATCAACCTCGTCATCGTCACCGGCTATTCGGATCATTCGCCGCTCGAAATCAGCCGCGCCGCCGGCCCCGCCGACAAGATCTTCTACATAGCCAAGCCCTTCCAGGCCGAGGAGATCGTCCAGACCGCCACTGCGCTCGCCCAGCGCTGGACGATCGATATCGACCTCAAGAACGCGATTGCCCTGCTCGAGGAGCAGAAGCTCGAGCTCGCCGCCAACGAATCCCGCGCCATCCACATGGCCAACCATGATTCTCTGACCGACGCGCCCAATCGCCTCGCCTTCCTCCACGCGCTCGGCCAGTCGGTGAAGGGCGACACCTGTTTCGCGATGGCGATGATGGACCTCGATCGCTTCAAGCTGGTCAACGACACGCTCGGCCATCTCGCCGGCGACGAGCTCATCCGCATGGTCTGCGAGATCCTCCAGAACGCAATTCCCCAGGGCGGCTTCGTCGCGCGGCTGGGCGGCGACGAATTCGCCATGCTGATGCCGGTCGAGGGCGAGGACGCCGCGGTGATGCAGTGCGAACGCCTGCTCAAGGCCGTCAGCACCAGCTTCAAGGTGTTCGGCCATTCGGTGCAGGGCGGCGCCTCGATCGGGCTGATCGTCGTCGAGCCCGGCAGCATCGGCGATCCGATCGACGGGATGCGCCGCGCCGATCTCGCGCTCAACGAGGCCAAGCGCCGCGGCCGCGGCTGCGTGTGCGTGTTCGACGAGAGCATGGACGAATCGATCCGCTTCCGCCGCCAGATCGAAAGCGGACTGTCCGAGGCGATCGCCAAGGGCGAACTCAAGCTGGTCTTCCAGCCGATCGTCGGTCGCGACCTCGACATCACCGGGTTCGAAGCGCTGATCCGCTGGTGCAGCCCCGAATATGGCATGGTCCCGCCGGGGATGTTCATTCCGATCGCCGAGGAATCGAACCTGATCCACGAGCTTGGCGACTGGGTGATCGACGAGGCGATCCGCGCGCTCAAGACCTGGCCCGGCCAATATGTCTCGGTCAATTTCAGCCCGCGCCAGTTCCGCCGGCACAATTTCGTGGCGCATGTCGTCGAGCGCGTCGCCAGCGCCGGCGTCGAGCCCGGCCGCTTCCAGATCGAGATCACCGAAACCGCGATCTTCGACAATGTCGAGCGCGCGGCGGAAATCCTGTTCAAGCTGCGCCAGATGGGCTTCCGCATCGCGCTCGACGATTTCGGCACCGGCTATTCCTCGCTCTACAACATCCGCCGCTTCGCATTGGATTGCCTCAAGATCGACCGCAGCTTCGTCGACGGGATGGGCCGCGAGCGCGAAAGCGCCGCGATCGTCCATTCGGTGATCCATCTCGGCCGCGCGCTCGGCATGGAAGTCGTCGCCGAGGGCGTCGAGACCAGGACCCAGCTCCAGGCGCTGCGCCTTGCCGGCTGCAGCCACATGCAGGGCTATTATCTGTCGCGCCCCATCGACGTCGAAGATGCACTGGTGCTCGCCGAAAAGGGCAGCCTCGCCCCGCATGCGGCTATCGATATCGAAGCCGAGCCCGAGATTGCAGGCAACGGGACCCACGGCTGATGCCCTTCGTGGCGCGCCTGCGCCTGCCGCGGTCGCTCGGCGCCAAGCTCGTCGTGATATTGACCGGAGTGGGGCTGCTCGGCGCAACGGCGCTGACGCTGCTCCTCGCCACCGTCATCACCCCCAATTTCAACCGGCTCGAACGCGATTCGATCGCCGCGCATGTCGCGCGCACCCAGGCCGTGGTCGAGGATCTCGCCGCCAAGGTCGAGAATGCCGTGCGCGACTATGGCGACTGGAACGCCTCCTGGGACTATATGGCCGCGCCAGGTCGCGCCTTCGAGGAAGAGAGCTTCTCGACGCTCGCGATGGTCAATCTCGACGTCAACGGCATGGCCTATGTCCGGCCTGACCGATCGGTGGTGATCGCGCGCTGGATCGATACTGCGCGCGAAACCGATGTCCCGCCGATGCGCGCCGCGCTGGTCGACGCGATCCGCAAGCTCGATCCGGACAAGGCGCTCCATGGCCGCAGCTCGGCCGGCTTCTACCTTCGCCTCGGCGACAGCCTCGCCGCGGTCGGCATCGCCCGGGTCCGCCGCAGCGACGGCAGCGGGCTCCCACGCGGCTATGTGCTGATGGCGCGCACCGTCACCGCCGCGCAGCTGAGCAGCCTGCTACAGCTTCAGGCGAGCCTCGCCGCGCCTGCCGATGCGGTCACCGTCACCTCCGCGCCGTCGCGCACGCGTATCGCCGTGCCGGTGCCCGGTCCCGACGGCCACGCTGTGGCCGCTGCAGCCTATTCCGTCCCACGCGACCTCTCGACGCTGGGCAAGCGCATGCTGATCCTCGCGGTACTGGCGTCGTCGCTGCTGCTCGCGGTCGTGCTGCTCGTGCTGCGCCGGATGATCAGCCGGCTGGTGCTCCAGCCGCTCCACCGCGTCGAGCGCCACATGGGCGTGGTCCGCACCTCGGGCGATCTCGGGCTGCTCACCGATCACCCGCGCGACGACGAGATCGGCAGCCTCGTCACCAGCTTCAATTCGATGCTCCGTCAGCTGAAGGACCTGCGCGAGCAGATCGAGGTCCAGAGCTTCACGCTGGGCCGCAGCGAAAGCGCAGTCGCGGTGATGCACAATGTCCGCAACGCGCTGAACCCCGTGACGACGGTGATGAGCCAGGGGCTGGACCGCCCCGCCGCCGTCGATCGCGCGACGATCGATCGGGCGCTCGCCGAACTCGCCGACTTGGCCTTGCCGCCTGCACGCCGCGACAAGCTGCTGGCCTTCCTCGCCGCCGCATTCGAGGCAGTCGAGCAGGAGCGCGCCGATCGCCGCGAGCAGCTTGGCGTCGGCCGCGTCGCGCTGCGCCACGTCCTCGAGATCATCGGCGAGCAGCAGGAAGTGGCGAACGAGCGTCCGGCGCTCGCCACCTGCGACGTTAGCGACATCGTTGCCCAGAATGCCACGATCGCCCGCTATTCGGGCGAGAATTCGATTGCGTTCAGCTTCCCGTCCCGGCCGCATCTGGTGCTCGCCAACCGCGTGATCCTCAGCCAGGTCATCGGCAATCTCTTCGCCAATGCGGCCGAGGCGATCGCCGCGACGGGCAGGGGCGGCGGCAGCATCGCCGTCGCGGTCCAGCAGCGCGGAGACCGAACCGAGATCGTCATCCGCGACGACGGCGAAGGCTTCGATCCCGCCCGCGCGCCGACGCTGTTCCAGCGCGGCTTCTCGACCCGAGCGCACAAATCGGGCGGGCTGGGGCTGCATTGGTGCGCCAATTCGATGCTCGCGATGGAAGGCGCGCTGGAATTGCAGAGCGACGGGGCGGGGATGGGCGCGCGCGCGGTGCTGACGCTGGGTGCCGCAGCGGCAGCGGAGGACCTGGCGGCCTGAAAGCCCCTTCCCTGAAGGGGAGGGGCTTAGATACACCAACTTCAACGGATTCGGCCTGGCAGATGCTCCTATCTTCACCGGAACACGGTCATCCCACCGCCCGCGCCTCTGCCACATCCTCCCGCTGCAAATATGGCGCCACGAGATTCCGTGCCCGGAACCACGCCTGCCGCTCGCCATCCAGCGTTTCGAAGTCCCCGATCACCCGCCGGCACTCGGGCGCCTTGCACTGGCAGAGCATCCGCCAGTTCGATGCGCGCAGCGTCGTCGAATAATCCCAGCAGATTTCCTCGCCCGCCTCGATCGCGCGCGCCGCGATGAGGAATACCCCGCTATCGGTGAAGCGCAGCCCGGCATTCGGCGCGCAGCTGTGATTGACCAGATCGTCGAGCTGCCCCGATGGCCCCATATACTGGTCCGGCGTCACTTGGACGAAGCGGTCGCTGGTCCCGTGCATCCGGCTCGGCACCTGGTCAGCATGCAGCCGCCGCCCGGTGAATTCGAGCAGGACATCACCTTCGGCGAAGCCCGAAGCTGCGAAAACCGCCTTGCCCAGATGGTTGTCACCCACCTTGAAGAGGTTGTTCGAAGGCCGGTAGCGTTCGAATACGCGCAAACCGCCGCGGCGAACGCCCAGCGAGCGCAGCGGATTGATCGTCGCCAGCCCGATCAGGAACCACACGCTGGCATGGCACAGCAGCTCGACGACGATATAGCCGAGCTCGGCCATCCCCAGCTGCGGCCCGCGGACGGCGATGAGCAGCGTCGCCAGGTCGCCGAAGGTCCACAGCCCCCAGGCCGGCGAGCGTTCGCGCGCGCGGTCCGCCCACACGCTCGCCCAGGTCGGCCAGAAGCTCACCGGCACCGCGACCACCACCAGCATGTGCGCCCAGAACGCCTCGCGGAACACGAGCCACAGCACCAGCGCGGTCAGCGACACGGCCATGCAGAAGCTTTCGGCGGGCGAGGGCGGTGCCCAGGCCGATCGGCGCCAGATGGCGAGCGTCACGGCAATGCACGCGACTGCCGAAACCAGGAACACCCAGGCCTGCGGCGCGCCGGGGTTCACTGCGGCATAGGTCAGCGCTTCGAGTGACGTCGCCGCGGCCCAGATCAGCCAGGAAGCGCGGTTGGGCTGGACGGTGTGGCGGCGCAGCCCGAACAGGTACACGGCATAGCCCGCAAAGCTCAGCCCGATCGCCAGCACGAACCAGATGTCGAGCCCCAATGCACGCCCCTCCCTGACGGGACGTTTACCATGCGCAACGACTCACGTCCACGCGCGACTCGCGGTGATTCCGCGAGTCGCGGCTAACACCTCACTTACTCGAACCCGTCACCCCGGCCTTGTGCCGGGGTCCACTAGGCCCAAATCTAGAAGCTAGAGGCGATGGGGTCTCGCAAGCCGCACAGTGGACCCCGGCACAAGGCCGGGGTGACGAAGTTAGGAGGGCACGTCTCCTCCGTTCGTTTCGAGCGAAGTCGAGAAACATAGTTCAGGAACCAGCCATCTCTCGACTATGCTCGAAACGAACGGAGTTGGAGAGCTCTAGCCCCCACATCCCTTAACTGCATCCAGCACGACATCCGCCCATTCCTTCCGGCAGATCAGCAGATCCGGAATGCTCGTCTCGCGCTGGTTGTACACGATCGGCGACCCGTCGATCCGCGACGCATGCAGCCCTGCCGCCAGCGCCACCGCGACCGGCGCGCAATTGTCCCATTGGTGCTGCCCGCCGGTGTGGAGGTAGATCTCAGCCTCGCCGCGCACTACCGCCATTGCCTTGGCGCCCGCCGAGCCCATGCCGACTGAGACGGCGCCGATCCGCCCCGCGACATCGGTGCACAAGGCGCTCGCGCGCGTCCGGCTCACCAGCATCCGCGGCGGATACTGCGGATCGCGCAAGGCGGGAGGGGCGTCGCTCGACAAGGTCAGCCCCAGCTTCGGCAGCGCGACCGCGCCGACTTCCGCACGCCCGTCCACAGCCAGCGCGACATGCACCGCCCAGTCGTCGCGCCGCTCGGCGAATTCGCGGGTCCCGTCGAGCGGATCGACGATCCACACCCGGCTGCGTGTCAGCCGTGCCAGATCGTCGGCGCTCTCTTCGGAAAGGATCGCATCGTCGGGCCGCGCGGTTTCCAGCCAGGCGAGGATCATCGCATTGGCCTCGCGGTCGCCGCGATCGCCCCCGGCGCACTCCGCCTGGATACGCAGCAGCAGCGCCCCCGCCTCGGCGGCGATGTCGCGCGCGAGTTCGGCGTCGGTCAAATCACCGGGCTCCAGGTGCCCATGATCGTCTCTACGATCCGTTCGGCTGCCTCCTCGGGGGTCTCGCGGGTCGTATCGACGCGGATCTCGGGGCCTTCGGGCGCTTCGTACGGGCTCGAAATCCCGGTGAAGTTGGCGATCTCGCCCGCGCGCGCCTTTTTGTAGAGCCCCTTGGGGTCGCGCCGCTCGGCCTCCGCGATCGGCGTGTCGATGAAGATCTCGAAGAAATCGCCCTCGGGCAGCATCGCGCGGACCATCTCCCGCTCGGCGCGGAAGGGCGAGATGAACGCGGTCAGCACGATCAGCCCCGCATCGGTCATCAGCTTGGCGACTTCGCCGACGCGGCGGATATTCTCGACTCTGTCGGCATCGCTGAAGCCCAGGTCGCGGTTGAGCCCGTGGCGGATATTGTCGCCGTCCAGCAGGAAGCTGTGCTTGCCCATCGCGTGCAGCTTCTTCTCGACCAGGTTGGCGATGGTCGACTTGCCAGATCCCGATAGCCCGGTGAACCACAGCAGCCGCGCGCGCTGGCCCTTCTGCGCGGCGTGCGCCTCGCGCGTGATCTCCATCGCCTGCCAATGAACGTTCTGCGCGCGGCGCAGCGCATGGTGCAGCATGCCCGCGGCGACGGTGGCGTTCGATGCCTTGTCGATCAGGATGAACCCGCCGAGATCATGGCTCTCGGCATAGGGCTCGAACACGATCCCGCGGTCCGCCGCGATCTCGGCGACGCCGATGTCGTTGAGCTTGAGCGTCCGTGCCGAGACGTGCGCGAGCGTGTTGATGTCGATCGCATGCTCGGGTTCGCGTACGGTGACGCTGACGGTCTGGGTGCCCAGCTTGAGCCAGTATGCGCGGCCGGGCAGCAGGTCGGCCTGGTCCATCCACACGATCGTCGCCTTGAACTGGTCGGCGACCTGCGGCGGCGCATCGGCCGCGGCGATCACGTCGCCGCGCGAGCAGTCGACTTCGTCGGCCAGCGTCAGCGTGATCGACTCGCCCGCGCCGGCCGCGTCGCGGTCGCCCCCCATCGCGACGATCCGCGCCACGGTCGTCGTCCGCCCCGAGGGCAGGATTCGCACTTCGTCACCGGGTTTGACCGTGCCGCTCGCGATCAATCCGGCGAAGCCGCGAAAATCGAGGTTCGGCCTGTTGACCCATTGGACGGGAAGCCGGAATGGCTTGGCCCGGTCGGTGTCAACTTCGACGTCTACTTGTTCCATGAGGGGCAGCAGTGCCGGCCCGTCATACCAGGCCATGTTGTTGGAAACCGCCGCTATGTTGTCGCCCTTGAATCCCGAGATCGGGATCGGCGTAAGCGACTGAATTCCAATCGATTTCGCGAAGGCGCGATAGTCGGCGATGATGGATTCATAGATGCCCTGGTCATAACCCACCAGATCCATCTTGTTCACCGCAAGCACGATGTGCTTGATCCCCAGCAAGTGGACCAGATACGAATGCCGCCGCGTCTGGGTAAGCACCCCTTTGCGCGCATCGATCAGAATTACCGCAAGATCAGCCGTCGATGCGCCAGTGACCATGTTGCGGGTATATTGCTCATGCCCAGGCGTGTCGGCGACGATGAACTTGCGTTTTTCGGTCGCGAAAAAGCGATAGGCTACATCAATAGTGATGCCCTGTTCGCGCTCGGCGGCAAGTCCATCGACGAGCAGCGCGAAATCGATCTCCTGCCCCTGCGTTCCGACGCGCTTGCTGTCGGATTCGAGAGCAGAGAGCTGATCCTCGAATATCTGCTTCGAATCGTAGAGCAATCGTCCGATCAGCGTGGACTTTCCATCGTCCACGCTTCCACAAGTGATGAAGCGTAGTAGCGATTTGTTTTCGTGGAGCGTCAAATAAGTTGAGATATCGGACGCGATCAGGGCGTCGGGGCGATAGGAGGTCATCAGAAATAGCCCTCCTGTTTCTTCTTCTCCATGCTCGCCGCTTGGTCGTGATCTATCGCGCGGCCCTGGCGTTCTGACGTGGTGGTGAGCAGCATTTCCTGGATGACTTCTTCCAGCGTCGCTGCCTCGCTTTCGACCGCGCCGGTTAAGGGATAGCAGCCAAGTGTCCGGAATCGCACCGATCTTTCGACCGGCACTTCGCCGGGCTTCAGCCGGAAGCGGTCGTCATCGACCATCAGCAGCATCCCGTCGCGCTCCACCGTCGGGCGCGGCGCCGCGAAATAAAGCGGAACGATTTCAATGTCTTCGGCGCGGATATATTGCCAGATGTCGAGCTCGGTCCAGTTGGAGATCGGGAACACCCGCATGCTCTCGCCCTTGGCCTTGCGCGCATTGTAGAGATGCCACAATTCAGGCCGCTGGTTTTTGGGGTCCCAGCGGTGCGAGGCGGTACGGAAACTGAACACGCGCTCCTTCGCCCGGCTCTTCTCCTCGTCGCGCCGCGCCCCCCCGAACGCCGCGTCGAATCCATATAAATCAAGTGCTTGCTTGAGTCCTTCGGTCTTCCAGAGATCGGTGTGCAAGCTGCCATGATCGAACGGATTGATCCCTTGGCGCTCCGCGTCGGGGTTCTTGTGGACGAGCAATTCCATCCCCGCGGCCTTGGCGGCCTTGTCGCGCAAGTCGTACATCGCCTGGAACTTCCACGTCGTATCGACATGGAGCAGCGGAAAGGGCGGCGGCGCGGGATAGAAAGCCTTCTTGGCAAGATGCAGCATCACCGCGCTGTCCTTGCCGATCGAATAGAGCATCACCGGCCGTTCGGCCTCCGCGACGACTTCGCGCAGGATGTGGATGCTCTCGGCCTCAAGGCGCTGGAGATGCGTGAGAGATGGCAAAGACAAGTCGAATCCCGATGGCACTTTGGCGCGGCTAAAGCTTCGTGAACCTTCTGCCGCTATTTGACAGCTTCGATCTAGGGGGGAGGGAGCCTCGATTGCGAGGCGTTCCTAATTCGGAGCGGAGAAGAAAAATTGTCAGGCCATTTCCGCCGCAGCGGCGACCGCAGGCCCGAGCCGCACGGCGTGAAGGGCATCATCCTCGCCGGCGGATCGGGCACGCGGCTCTATCCGGCGACCTTGTCGATCTCAAAGCAGCTGCTCCCGATATTCGACAAGCCGATGATCTATTATCCGCTCTCGGTGCTGATGCTTGCCGGCATCCGCGACATCCTCATCATCTCGACGCCGCGCGATTTGCCGATGTTCCAGGCGCTGCTCGGCACCGGCGCCGCGTTCGGGATCAACCTCGAATATGCCGTCCAGCCCGAGCCGCAGGGGCTGGCCCAGGCCTTCCTGATCGGCGAGGAGTTCCTGGCCGGCGGCCCCGCCGCGCTGATCCTGGGCGACAATATCTTCCATGGCGATGCACTCGGCGCCAAGGGCCATATGGCTGCGACTGCGGCAGCGGCTGGCGGTGCGACAGTGTTCGCCTATCAGGTCGAGGATCCCGAGCGCTACGGCGTAGTCGCCTTCGATCCCGATAGCGGCCGCGCCGCCAGCATCGTCGAAAAGCCCGCCAACCCCGCCTCGCGCTGGGCAGTCACCGGCCTCTATTTCTTCGACCGTGACGTTACGGCGATCGCGCGCACGCTGGAGCCTTCTCCACGCGGCGAACTCGAGATCACCGACGTGATCCGCGCCTATCTCGATCGCGGCGACTTGACCGTGAACCGTCTTGGCCGCGGCTATGCCTGGCTTGATACCGGCACGCATGACAGCCTGCACGAAGCGGGCGCCTTCGTCCGCACGATCGAGCATCGTCAGGGCATCAAGATCGCCTGCCCCGAGGAGATCGCCTTCGATCTCGGCTATCTCGATGCCGACGCGATGCTCACCCGCGCCACGCAGATGGGCAAGACCGGTTATGCCGATTACCTCCGCCGCTGCGTGCAGGACGCCGCATGATCCGCCGCGTCCTCGTCACCGGCGGCGCCGGGTTCATCGGCTCGGCGGTGTGCCGCCGGCTGGTCGCGCAGGGTTGGCATGTCGTCTGCCTCGACAAGCTGACCTATGCCGGCAACCGCGAGTCGCTGCGCGACGTCGAGGCCGCACCCAATTTTCGCTTCGTCCACGCCGACATCGCCGACACCGAGACCGTGCTGCGCCTGCTCCGCGACGAGCAGCTCCAGGGCATCATGCACTTGGCCGCGGAGAGCCATGTCGATCGCTCGATCGATTCCCCCGCGGCGTTCGTCGAGACCAATGTGCTCGGCACCGTCCGCCTGCTCGACGCGGCGCTCGCACATTGGCGCACGCTGCCGGCGCGTGCGCGCGAGTCCTTCCGCTTCCACCACGTCTCGACCGACGAAGTGTTCGGCGACCTGCCCTTCGATAGCGGCGTGTTCACCGAGGCCACGCCCTACGCGCCGTCCTCGCCCTATTCGGCCTCCAAGGCCGCCTCGGACCATTTCGTCCGCGCCTGGCACGAGACCTATGGCCTGCCGGTCGTGCTGTCGAACTGTTCGAACAATTACGGGCCCTATCACTTCCCCGAGAAGCTGATCCCGTTGACCATCCTCAACGCGCTCGAGGGCCGCAGGCTGCCGGTCTATGGCCGCGGCGCCAATGTCCGCGACTGGCTGTTCGTCGAAGACCATGCCGAAGCGCTCGAAGCGATCCTCACCCGCGGCAAGGTCGCCGAGACCTATCTGATCGGCGGCCGTGCCGAGCGCACCAACCTCAATGTCGTGGAGACGATCTGCGACCTGCTCGACATGCGCGCGCCGCTGTCGGGCGGCGCACCGCGGCGGTCGCTGGTCGAATTCGTCGCCGATCGCCCCGGCCATGATCGCCGCTATGCGATCGATCCATCGAAGACCGAGACCGCGCTCGGCTGGCGATCGCGCGAGACCTTCGAGAGCGGACTCGCGCACACCATCGACTGGTATCTCGCCAATCGCTGGTGGTGGGAGCCGATCCGCGCCTCGTCCTATGCCGGCGAACGGCTGGGCAAGGTCGCCTGAGCGTCAGTCGGGGCTGGGCTTGCCCACGCCCACAAGCCTGAGCCCGGCGCGTTCGGCTTCCGCCGGCGGATAGATGTTGCGCAGGTCGACCAGCAGCGGCTCTTTCAGCATGCTCGCGATGCGTTTCAGATCCAGCGCCCTGAACTCGTCCCATTCGGTGACGATCACCAGCGCGTCGGCGCCCTCCGCCGCAGCATAGGGGCTTGGGCAGAACTCGACTCCGGGCAGCATCGGCCGCGCCTGTTCGACGCCTTCGGGATCATAGGCGCGTACGCTGGCGCCGGCGTCCTGCAGCGCCGCGATCACCGACAGGCTCGGCGCGTCGCGCATGTCGTCGGTGTTGGGCTTGAAGGTCAAGCCGAGCACCGCGATGGTCTTGCCGTACGCGTCGCCGCCCATTGCCTTAATGACTTTCCGGCCCATCGCCCGCTTGCGGGCGTCGTTGACCTGCACCGTCGCCTCGACGATGCGGAGCGGCGTCTCGTTGTCCGCCGCGGTCTTGAGCAGCGCCAGCGTATCCTTGGGGAAGCAAGAGCCGCCATAGCCCGGGCCAGCGTGGAGGAACTTGCCACCGATGCGGTTGTCCATGCCTATCCCGCGCGACACTTCCTGAACGTCAGCGCCGACGGTCTCGCACAGATCAGCGATCTCGTTGATAAAGGTGATCTTGACCGCCAGGAACGCGTTCGCAGCGTATTTGATCAACTCGGAGGTGCGGCGCCCCGTGAACAGCAACGGCGCGCTCTGGTTGAGCGACAGCGGGCGGTAGATGTCGCGCATCACCTGACGTGCGTCTTCGTCGTCGGTGCCGACAACGACGCGGTCGGGGCGCTTGAAGTCCTCGATCGCCGCACCCTCGCGCAGGAATTCGGGGTTCGAGACCACCTTGGCGCCGCTGCCAGGTGCTACTTCGGCGATGATCCGCTCGACTTCGTCACCGGTGCCCACCGGCACGGTCGACTTGGTGACGATCACGCTGGGCCGGTTGAGGTTCTCACCGATCTCGCGCGCGGCGGCATAGACATAGGAGAGGTCGGCATGCCCGTCGCCGCGCCGGCTGGGCGTGCCGACGGCGATGAACACCGCATCGGCATCCTTGATGCCTTCAGCCAGGTCGGTGGTGAAT
Organism: Sphingomonas sp. LM7; assembly: GCF_002002925.1. Classification (NCBI taxonomy): domain Bacteria; kingdom Pseudomonadati; phylum Pseudomonadota; class Alphaproteobacteria; order Sphingomonadales; family Sphingomonadaceae; genus Sphingomonas; species Sphingomonas sp. LM7. Next base: position 4,096,530 of record NZ_CP019511.1, read on the forward strand.
GTCAGCCGGCCCGCCTTGACGTTCGATGCGACCAGCTCGGCAAGGCCGGGCTCGTAGATCGGCATTACATTCTGGTGGAGCAACTCGATCTTGCGTGCATCCTTGTCGACGCAGACGACGTCATGGCCGAAGTCCGAGAAGCAGGCGCCGGAAACCAGGCCCACATAGCCTGTGCCGATCATCGCGATGCGCAACGTAAATCCCCTTGGGAGTGAAGATCACCGGCCCTTACCGGACCGGCGGCGCAGGGCAAGTGTAGGCGCAGCGTCAACATCGTTCGCCGGGTTTCGGGCACAAAAAAAGCGGCTGGATCGCCAGCCGCTTCGCAATAGTCGTCCGGGCCGGTCAGCGCGCCTTCACAGATGAAGGAGCCTCACCGCCGGCCCGGAAGTGACGATCAGGTCAGAACGGACGAATTTCTTCGCCGGTGCCCTTTTCGCGGAAAAGAAGGTCAAACGCGAACATCATTGATCTCCCATCGGCGCGCAATGCTGCGCGGTCCAAGTGGTTAAGGGGAGATTAACGATTTCGCAATCAGGATTTCTCCGGAGGCCGCGTGGCTGACAACGGTATCGCGGACACGCCGGCTTAACCGTTCCTTCAAAGGTCGAGCCCTAGGACAGGGGCTATGTCGGCAGGGTCTGAGCCTTCGGTGCCCAGGGGGGATGCCGCATCGCATGCGGTCGCGGTCCCCGTGGAAACCAATGGAATTGCTGCGAAAGCGTGTTCGCAGGCGATGGCCGACGTCTGCGTGCGCGACCCCGACGAGGTCACGGCCGCCAAAGCGGGACGAATGTCCCAGCCTTGGTCTCCCAGCGAAAAGTCGGTGCGCGCGCGAACCGGCTATTGGCGCATCCTGTCCCAATGTGAGATTTTGAACTTCGCCACGCTGCGCCGTCACCTCGGCCGGCCGCGTGCCGACGCGCTGGTTCTCGACGTCGCAGCGCGAATCGCCGAGCTGCTTCCCGACGTCCGGATCCTCACCGCCGGCCGCGCGCTGATCGAGATCGGCTTCGAGCGCGAAGCGCCCGAGGCTGCCGCCGCGGATATCGAGCGGCTGCGCAAGGCACTTGCCCGTCCCTTCGACCTCGATGGCGAGCCGTACCAGCTCCAGATGCAGTTCGGCGTCGCCGCAGCGCCCAACGAGGATTGCGACGATGTCCGGCTGACCGAGGCGGCGGAATCCGCGCTCGATCAGGCGCGCATCGAGAAGAAGCTCGTAATGGTCGATCTCTCGCGCGAGGACCTCGCCTTCGATCGCCTGACGCTGATGCGCGAGCTTCCCCGCGCGATCGCCAATGGCGAGATGTTCCTGCAATATCAGCCCAAGGTCCATGTCCGTCGGCAGGAGATCGCCAGCGCCGAGGCGCTGGTCCGCTGGCAGCATCCGCAGCGTGGCCTCATCCTGCCCGGCGACTTCATCTCGGTCGCCGAGGAAGCAGGCGAGATCGGCGCGCTGACGATGTGGACGCTGCGTCAGGTGATCGCGGACCAGCGGCAACTCGCCGCCGAGGGCCATGATCTGACCTTGTTCCTCAACATTTCCGGCATGCTGTTGGCCGATGCCGATTTTGTGCGGGAGGCTTGCGCGATCGTCGCGGTCAGCGGCGCCAAGCTGGGCTTCGAGATCACCGAGACCGCAGTCATACGCGATCCCGACAGCGCCATCCGGCATCTTCAGACCTTCGCCGATATCGGCGTCAAGCTCGCGATCGATGATTACGGCGCGGGGCTCTCCTCGCTCGCCTATCTCAAGCGGTTGCCCGCAAACGAGCTCAAGATCGACAAGATGTTCGTGATGCAGCTGACCAGCAGCAATCGCGATCCGCTGATCGTCCGCTCGACGATCGATCTTGCCCATGCGCTCGAAATGGAAGTCACTGCCGAAGGCGTCGAGACGCCATCGGCGCTCGCACTGCTCAGTGTGATGGGCTGCGATATGGTGCAGGGCTTCCTGCTTTCGCGACCGCTCGGCTTCGATGCGTTCCGCAAATATCTCGCCGACGAAGCGCATCTCGCAAACTCGGCTAATGTGCAGTCGTTTATCCGGCCCGAAAGCTTCTGGAAGCGCGCGTGAGGCGCGCGCCGCTGCGCCGGCTGAGTCTGGCCCTCGCATTGGTGGTCAGCAACCCCGCGCTAGCCGGCGAGGCGGACTTTCCCAAACCGCTCCAGGCGCAGATCGACGCGGCCAAGAGCAGCATGATGGCCGATCAGGCGCAGACGCTGCGCCATGTCGCCCTGATCGATGCGCTCGCCCGCCGCGTCTCGGACTCGCGCCAGCGCGCGCTGGCGCTCGCCACTGCCCGCTGGCTCGGCGCAGAGGCGCATCTGCGAAACAGCGCGCCGGAACGCGCCAAGCCACTCCTCGACGAAGGTCTGCGTCTGGTCGGCGCAATAGCCGAGCCGATCAAGCTGCGCGGCGACTTGCTGATGTCGCAAGGCGCGCTGCACATGCAGGACAATGACGCAGTGAAGGCGCTGCAGAATTATCAGGAAGCGTTCCGGATTTTCGGGGCGGTGAAGGAGCCTCGCAGCCAGGCCATCGCGCTTCAGAACATCGGCGCGCTCTACAGCGTCGCGAACGACGACAATCGCGCCCAGCAATATTATCGGCAAGCCGCCGAGATATATGATGGTGATCCGGCGCTATCTCTCTCGCTGCATAATAGTCGCGGCAACGTTCTGGCGAGGCTTGGGGGAAGCGCCGAAGCCGAGCGGGAATACGAGGCCGCGCTATCGATCGCCCGGCAACTCGACAAGCCGCTGCTGGAAGCGCGCATTCTCGTCAACCTTGCGCGCAACCAAGTCGATCTGAAGCGTTTCGATGCGGCGGATCGAACGCTCGCACGCGGGTTCAAGCTGGTCGAGGATGCCGACGCCGATCTCCTCAGGCGCCATCTGCTCGCCACCGCAGCGCGGCTGGCGGCCGATCGCGGCGACAAGGCCAAGGCGGTGCGCCTGATCGAAGAGTGTTTCGCTGACCTGAATCTGTCGGAGACCACCGGCGATTTCCGGGTTTCCCACTTCTATGCGTATGAGATTTTGCGCGATGCCGGCGCGACGCGCCTGGCGCTCAAGCATCTCGAAGCAATGAAGCGTCTCGACGAAGACACCTTCAAGGTCGCCACGTCCACCGGCGCCGCGCTGATGGCGGCCCGTTTCAACTATGCCGAGCAGCAGACCCGTATCCAGACGCTCAAGGTCGAGGAGGCGCGCCGCACCGCCGCGTTCCAGCGCACCTTGTTCTTCGGCATCGTCGGCGCGACCCTCGTCATCATCGCGCTGCTGAGCTTCGGGCTGATCACACTGCGCCGCAGCCGCAACCAGGTCCGCGCGACCAATGTCGTCCTCGCCGACACCAACGTCGCGCTCGAAAAGGCGCTGAAGGCCAAGACCGAATTCCTCGCCACCACCAGCCACGAGATCCGGACGCCGCTCAACGGCATCCTCGGCATGACCCAGGTGATGCTGGCCGACCCCAAGCTCGCTGCGGAGATGCGCGATCGCATCGGGATCGTCCATGGCGCCGGCGTGACAATGCGCAGCCTCGTCGACGACATTCTCGACGTCGCCAAGATGGAGACGGGCAACCTTACCGTCGATGCGTCGCCGATGGATTTCACCGCGACGCTGCGCGAAGTCACGCGGCTGTGGGACGAGCAGGCGCGCAGCAAGGGGCTGAGCTTCCGCCTCGAACTCAGCCACGCGCCCGGCTGGATCGTCAGCGACGCGGGCCGGCTTCGCCAGATCGTGTTCAACCTGCTGTCCAACGCGATCAAGTTCACCGAGCGCGGCGGGGTCACGCTGCGTGCAGTGGCCGAAGGCGAAGGCGATACCCGCCGTTTGCGGCTAATCGTCAGCGACACCGGCATCGGCATTCCGCCTGAGAAGTTCGAAGAGGTCTTCGAATCCTTCCGCCAGGTCGATGCGGGCACCACGCGCAAATTCGGCGGCACCGGCCTCGGCCTCACCATCTGCCGCAACCTCGCCCGCGCACTGGGCGGCGAGATCATCGTCGAGAGCGTCGAAGGTCAGGGCACTGCGTTCATCGTCGATCTGCCGCTGGTCCTGGCCGAAGCGCCAACCGAGGCATCGTCCGGCATCGTCAACAGCGGCGCGGCGATGGTGATCCTGGATCGCAACCCGATCGCGCGCTCGATGCTCCGCACGCTGCTCGAGCCGCGGCTCGCGTCGCTGCGCTTCGCCGCCAGCGCCGAGGAGGCGCATCTATTGCTCGCGGAGACCTGCGCAACGCATCTGCTGGTCGACGAAGCGACGCTCAAGGCAGGGGAGGGCGACCCGATGGAAACATTAAGGACACTCGCCGCGGCCATTGCATCGGGCACCAGCGCGGTCCTGTGGATGAAGCCTGATTCTGAAATTCGAGCGCAGCTTCTGGCGACGGGCATCGACAGCATCGTCGAAAAGCCGGTCTCTGGCACCGCGCTGATTGCGGCGATCGTTCCGGGTGCGGAAGAAAATTTGACTGCGGCGGGCAGCGACCGTCTTGTGTCCCAGGCGGCTTAGCGCGATAGCACACTATATATGATAATAATGGTCGCAAACCTCCACTCCGTCCTGTGCGGCGGCGCCCCATGAACATCCTCTTCATCGAGGACGATCCGATGAACCGTCGGGTCGTGAAGGACATGCTCGACGTGGCCGGGGCGACCATGGCCGAAGCGGCATGGGCGGAGGAGGGGCTCGCCAAGATTGACGCCGAGAGTTTCGACGTCGTGCTCGTCGATCTGCGCATGCCCGGCACCGATGGTTTCGAGACGATCCGCCGAATTCGCGCGCGCGGTGACGAAAAAGCCGAGCTGCCGATCATTGTCGTCACCGCCGACACCGCGATCGACCTGCGCGAGCGGTGCATCGGACTCGGCGCCGACGATGTGCTGTTCAAGCCAGTAGCGATGGATGCGCTGTTCGATTCGATCGGCCGGGTGCTTGCGACGCGCGGCGGCGGCGGAATTCTCGCCTAGGCCAGGCTCGATTGGAAGCGCTGGCTGGCCGAGGCGAGGGCTAGGATGGCGCGCTTGTTGCGACACCAAAGGTCACACTGTCGCGCATGTTCCAGCGGCGGCGAGACGATGCGGAAAATCGCAAAGACTGAGCCCAACGCGCGTTTTACGTTCCGGCCGGGATCGACGCTGTCAAAGAGCTAAGGGCCAATGCCCCGCGTCGATCCCAGCAGGCGAAATCCTACATTTCGAGCGTTTGTAGGCGGCAGCCGGACGACTCCAAGCCACCGGAAAAATGGCCATCGAGAGCCGCAGCCGATCGAACCAATTGAGTGCGACTCTAATCCTCGAGAATGCGCGAATGCTTCGCAGTATCGCGCATCTTGAGATAGGTTATCAGTGAAATCCCGATCATTCCGGTGACGTACCAGTAGAAGCCGCGTTCCCAGCCGGCATCCTTGAACCACAAGGCGATATATTCGGCGGTGCCGCCGAACAGCGCATTGGCCAGCGCATAGGGCAGCGCCACCCCCAGCGTGCGGATGTGTGCGGGAAACAGCTCGGCCTTCACCACGGCGTTGATCGAGGTATAGCCGGTGACGATCACCAGCGCGCCGAGCATGAGCAGGAACGCCGCAAACGGACTGCGCACGCTCTCCAGCGTGGTGAAGATCGGCCAGGTGAGCAGCACCCCGAGCACCCCAAATCCCACCATCAGCGGCTTGCGCCCGATCCGGTCGGACAGCGCGCCCGCCAGCGGCTGGATCAGCATGAAGCCGAACAGTGCCGCTGCATTGATCTGCGACGCAGTCGCGCGGTCGAAGCCCGAGGTGTTGACCAGGAATTTCTGGAGGTAGATCGAATAGGCGTAGAAGGCGAGCGTGCCCCCTGCGGTCAGCAGCATCACCACTGCCGCCTCGCGCGGATGCTGCGTGACCAGCGCCCAGAAGCCGCTGCGTCCGCCCGATGCCTTGGCGTTCTCGAAGCTCTCGGTCTCGGCCAGCCGGCGCCGCAGCCAGAACACCACCACCGCCAGCGCGCCGCCGATCGCAAACGGGATCCGCCAGCCCCAGGCATCGAGATCGGCTTCGCTCAGCGTCGCCTGCAGCACCAGCAGCACGAGCAGCGCCACCAGCTGCCCCGAGATCAGCGTGACGTACTGGAAGCTGGAGAAGAAGCCGCGATGCTTCTTCCCTGCCATTTCGGACAGATAGGTCGCGCTCGCGCCATATTCGCCGCCGACCGACAGCCCCTGGAGCAACCGCGCGACCACCAGCAGTACCGGCGCCGCCGCGCCGATCGTCTCGTACCCCGGCGTCACCGCAATGATCAGCGAGCCTGCGCACATCAGCGTCACCGAAAGCGTCAGCCCGGCCTTGCGCCCATGGCGATCGCCATAGACTCCCATCAGCCAGCCGCCGATCGGCCGCATCAGGAAGCCGACCGCGAACACTGCGGCGGCGTTCAGCAACTGCGCAGTCTGGTCTCCCTTGGGGAAGAAGTGTGGTGCGAAATAGAGCGTGAACGCCGAATAGGCGTACCAGTCATACCATTCGACGAGATTGCCCGCCGACCCCCCGAGGATCGAACGAAGCCGGTGCGGGCGGGCAGGTGCGGGGGATGCCATCGCGGCGCACTATAGCGGCGCCCCGCCTGCCGGAAAGTGGTACAGAGGGAAAACCCACTTCGGCAGGCGGGGACACCTCGGCCGGCGCGGGGCTGCCAGCCGCTCCACCCCGTGGAGATCTTGAACCTTGTTCCCGGTGCTCCGCGAAGGCGGCCGCCTACCGCGCCAAGCCGATTACCGCGGTGGCGCTATACCCCGCCGCGGCGCTGCCGCTCATCGCCGGGGTCTGCTGCGCCACCTGCGCGCTCGAATTGTCGCCGAACACATTGTCGCCGCTCAGCGACACGCCCGCATAATTGCGTACGCTGCTGCTGTAGCCGCTGGCGCTGTTATAGACCTCGGCGCACGCCGCCGCGGGCATCGCCAGCTGCGACACCAGCGCCGCATAGCGGCCGCTCGTCGCATTGCTCAGGCTCGAAAAAACTTCGAAATGGATGTGCGGCCAGCGCCCGGCATAGCAGCCGGGGAAGATGGTGGTGAAGCTTACCTGGCCGTTGGCGTCGGTCACCCCCACGCCGCGGAGGTAGCTTTCGTTGGGCAAGTCGTAGAGCGAGTATTTGCCGTCGCGGTCGCAGTGCCACAGATACACCGCATAGCCCGCCAGCGGCGCGCAGCTCGCATTGACGTTCACCACGGTCAGCGTGAGCGTCACCTGCACGCCGCCCGCAACCGCAGTCGAGCTGCCGATGAAGCTGGACCGCAAATCGCTGCGCACGACATTGGCGGCGGTCAGCGCGTTCGACGTGAGCCCGGTCGAGCTGTTGGTGCCGTCGGCGGGGTAGGGGCCGTTGGTCTCGCTGGGATCGGCGACGCAGCCCGTGGTCGGTATGGGCGTGGCGGTCGCACCCGGCGTCGGCGTCGCAGTGGCGCCCGGCGAAGGCGTAGGCGTCGGCGAGACAATCGCCCCGGAACTCGATCCGCTGCCGTCGCAGGCAGTCAGCAATGCGCCTGCGCCCGCGCCGGCGAACCAGCGCAGCGCCCGGCGGCGGCTGGCCAGCGCATTGATGACCTGCAGGTCGTGGGCAAGGCCGAGGTCATGATCGTGAAGGTCGTGCTGCAATGATGCGCTCCCGCTTGGTCGATTGCAGGAATGCAGCGGTCACCGCACGGTGCGATTTCGGCGGATCGCCAAATGTTTCAGTGCATCTCAATTCCTCCCTCGCCCGGGGAGGCATTGGAGTTATTCCGCCGGCAGCCTGACCCGCACGCGTCCGCCCCCGGCCTCGCGATTTTCCAGTCGCACTTCGCCGCCATGCGCCTCGGCGATCGATCGCACGATCGCGAGGCCCAGTCCGGTCCCCCCGGTCGCCCGGTTGCGGGAGGCCTCGCCGCGCACGAACGGCGCGAACAAGGCCTCGGCGCGGCCTGCCGGGAAGCCCGGCCCTTCGTCCTCGACCAGCACTTCGGCCCAGCCCGCGCTCTGTGACCAGCATAGCCGCGCCTGGTCACCATAGCGCACGGCATTCTCGACCAGATTGGTGAACAACCGGCGCAGCGCCACCGGATCGCCCTCGACCACTACCCGCGGGCCAAGATCGACTTCGACCGGCGTCCCCGCCGCGGCGAGATCATCGCCCAGGCTTTCGATCAGGCTGCCCAGATCGAGCCGTTCGTGCGGCGCGCGGCTGCGGTCGTCGCGAGTGAAGCGCAGCACCGCGCCCAGCATCGCGCGCATTTCGTCGATATCGGCCGCGGCGCGGTTGCGCGCTTCCTCGGGCAGTTGTTCTACCCAGAAGGCGATCCGCGACAGCGGCGTGCCGAGGTCGTGCGCGATCGCCGCCAGCATCGCGGTGCGCCCTTCGGCCTGCTGGAGGATGCGGTCCTGCATCGCCTCGACCGCCTCGGCGAGCTCGCGCACTTCGCGCGGGCCACCATGCGGGATTGCCGGCCGCGCGCCGAGCCGTGCCCGCGTCGCCGCATCGGCCAGCTTCCTGATCGGCCGCGAGATCCGACCGGCGACCAGCCAGGCAAGCACCGACAATATCGCCAGCGTGACCAGCATCCCGGCCAGCCGCCGCAAATGCCAGCTGGTGAAGGTGGGCGGCGGGGACGTCGAAACCAGGATCCAGCCGTCGCCGTCCTGCAGCCCCACCGTGAAGCTCCCGCGAATGTCGCTGTCGGGATCGTGCGGAGGGAATTCGTAGAGGCCCAGCACCCGGGCGCCCGGCGCGGGGATCAGTCTGGCGATCGCGGCGTCGCGATCCGGGGAGGGCTGTTCCTCGCTTCGCCCGAACCGGTCCTCGCTGGTGCGAGTGACTTCGATGCCGCGGCTGTTGTCGGGCACTTGACCGGTGCGGAGCGCTTCCGCGACGCGCGCGATCGGTGTTGGCCGGAACCAGGGCGGCGGGCCGCTGAACATCGACGTGAACTGCACCGTGGTCGCGATCAGCGCCGCGGCGATCACCAGCAGCACGATGGGGACGACGATCGACCGGGCGCGCCTCACGTCCCCCGCCTCACTTGCTCGTCACTTCGGCCACGAACATATAGCCTTCGTTGCGGATCGTGCGGATCAGCTCTTCGCGCCCCGCCCGGGCGAGCTTCTTGCGCAGCCGGCTCATCTGGACGTCGATCGCGCGGTCGAAATGCTCGGACATCGGCCCGCGCGAAAGATCGAGCAGCATGTCGCGCGTCATCACGCGGCGGGGCCGCTCGACCAGCGCGAGCAGCAGGCGGAACTCGCCGTCGGACAGATTGATGATGACGTTGTCGGGATCATAGAGCTGCCGCGCCACCGGATCGAGCCGCCAGCCGGCGAAGCGCAGGAACTGGCGCTCGGGTGCCTTGGCCGCGGCCTTCTCCCCGCCGCCGCTGCGCCGGAGCACCGAACGGATCCGCGCCAGCAATTCGCGCGGATTGGCGGGCTTGGCGACATAATCGTCAGCACCCATCTCGAGTCCGACGATCCGGTCGACATCCTCGCCGATCACCGAATGGAGGATCACCGCGGGTCCCGATTCGCGGTCCATCGATCGCAGGATGGTCAGCCCGTCCTCGCCCGGCATCATCAGATCGAGCACGACCAGCGCATAATCGTGCGCGGCCATCGCCTCGCGCATCTCCGCGCCGCCGGCGGCGGTATCGACGACATAGCCGTGCTGCGAGAGGAACCCCGCGGTGAGCTCGCGGATTCCGGGATCGTCGTCGACGATGAGCAGGCGGGTTTCCAGGTCCAAGGCGTAAGCTAGCTGCATCCCGGCCAAATGGCATGCGAACCTATCGGCTGCGTTGCAGGCCTGCAATGTGGTGTAATGTGGCCGCGCTGTTGCCGGATTGCCACAGCGGCTTGGGGTGCCGGTCCCGGATTCTCGTCCGGATGCCGCTTCGGACCTTGAAAAATCGGATTCCCGCTGATAGGTGGCCCCGATAACGCCGTAGCCTATGCTCCGGCGAACCCTATTCTATTGTATCGAGATCGGAGCTGTACGGCCTTATGCAAATCATCGTTCGCGACAACAATGTCGACCAGGCGCTGCGGGCGCTCAAGAAGAAGCTGCAGCGTGAGGGCGTGTATCGCGAGATGAAGCTTCGTCGTCACTACGAGAAGCCCAGCGAGAAGCGCGCCCGCGAGCGTGCCGCTGCCGTCCGCCGCGCGCGCAAGCTTGAGCGCAAGCGCGTCGAGCGCGACAGCGCACGGTAAGGTCTTTGCGAGGCGCGCCTGGGCGCGCTTAGTGTGACCTTGGTGTGACTTTCCGCGTGCCTGCTGGAGCCTGACAGATGTCCGTGACCGCCGTTCCGCTCCAGCCCGTCAAGCGCGCCTATAAGGTGTGGCTGTGGATCGGCGTGTTGCTGGCGATTGCGCTGGCCGCCGGCCTCGCCTGGCTTGGCACGCGCGAGCAGGTCGCCGCCAAGGGCACCGACACGCAGTATCTCGCCTGGAACCAGGGCCGCGCCGGGGTAAAGACCACGGCGTCGGGTCTGCAATACCAGGTGCTCGAGGCCGGCGAAGGCGCGACCGCGGGCGAGGGCGATTACGTCGTCGCCAATTACGAGGGGCGCTTCCGCGACGGCCGCGTGTTCGACAAGAGCGAGCGCCCGGTGCCGTTCCCGATCCAGCAGGGCAGCGCGATTCCCGGCTTTCTCGAAGGCCTGAAGCTGATGCAGAAGGGCGGCAAGTACCGCCTGTGGATCCCGGCAAACCTCGCTTATGGCGCTCCGGGCATGCAGAGCCCCGATCCGGAGCGCGTGCCCGCCGACGCGATGCTCGTCTTCACCGTCAGCCCCGAGCGCATCCTTCCCGCCGCCGTCGTGCAGCAGATGATGATGCAGCAGATGATGCAGCAACAGCAGGGCGGTGGTGCCGGTGGTCCACCTCCGGGCGCGGGCGGCCCGCCGCCGCAGGGCATGCCGGGGCAGTAAGATGCGCGCTGGTCCCAGGAAGGTCCGGCCACCCGCTCTTCTGCGCAGTTCGTAACGGCGCGAGTCGCCGCGGTGCCGGCGCCTCTCGATTACACAGAAACCATGGTTCGTGCGTTGGACTTGATCTAAGACGCGGCCTAGAGACGCGCTCGCCGGAGCGCAGGCATGTGCAGGATGCCATGCCGGTGGGGAGTGGCCATGCTACATATCGTTTTGCCGAGCGCGGGTGGCGCAGCCAGTGCCGGCCCGGCCGTGCGGAAGCGCTGAGGCCATGGTTTCCATGTCCCTGCCGCGGGAAAGATCTTCTCCAGTAACCCGACGTTTCGTCACGTCGCTGACCTTCCAGGGCCTCGGCATCCTGATCGCGTCCGCGGTGATCCCGCTTTGCGTCGCGCTGGTCGTTCAGGGCCAGTTGCCCAACCGGCTCAGCATCCTGTGGAACAGCGAAATCGCGTCGCTTCTCTCTGCGGTGACTGCGCTGCTCATCTTCCGGAAGGTGACGTCCTATCCGGGCACCAACGATTTCGCCTATATCATTCCTGCCTTTTCGGTGACCTACGGCATCGCGGTGGTAGTGCTGCTCGGACTGCGCCTGTCATACAGCGGCGCGATGTTGAGCGCCGGCTATGTCGCGACCATCATCTTCTCGTTCATCGCCACGCAGCTCACGCAGCGCTTCGGCCGGCACCATTTCTATGTGGTGCCGTTCGGGCAGACCCAGATCGTCGAGGACGCGCCCGCCTATGAGTGGATCGTCCTCAGTGAACCGACGCTGCCCGAGGGGGATCGGCACGGCGCGATCGTGGCCGACCTGCGCTGCGATCTCGACCCCGAATGGGAGCGGATGCTCGCCGAAGCAGCGATCGCCGGCCGTCCGGTCTATCACACCAAGCAGCTGCGCGAATCGCTGACCGGCAGGGTAGAGATCGAGCATCTGTCGGAAAACAGCTTCGGATCGCTGTTGCCCAACCTGGCCTATCGCAAGATCAAGCGGGGCAGCGACATCCTGTTCACGTTGCTGGCACTGCCGCTGGTGGCGCTGCCGATGCTGCTGGTCGCGGTGCTGATCCGGTTCGACTCGCCAGGCCCGGTGCTCTTCCGCCAAGTGCGGATGGGCCATCGTGCGCGGCCGTTCCACGTCTACAAGTTCCGCACGATGACGCATCGCGAGATCGCGCATGACGGCGACGAGGCGCGTAACGATGCGATCACGATGGCGGAGGATCACCGCATCACCCGGCTGGGTCGTTTCCTGCGGCGTTCGCGGATGGACGAGCTGCCGCAGCTGTTCAACGTCCTGCGCGGCGAGATGAGCCTGATCGGCCCGCGGCCGGAGGCGATCCCGCTGTCGCAATGGTATGAAAGCGAGCTGCCGTTTTACAGCTATCGCCACATCGTCCGCCCCGGCATCACCGGCTGGGCGCAGGTCAATCAGGGGCATGTCGCTGAACTGCACGAAGCACATCTCAAGCTTCACTATGACTTCTACTACATCAAACACTTCTCCGCCTGGCTCGACACACTGATCGCGTTCCGGACAATCGGCGTCATTCTCAATGGGTTCGGCTCGAAGTGATGGCGGCCTCCATGGCGCGCGGTGCTGCATCTCGTTGCAGCTGACGGCCATCGCGAACGCAGCGGTTTCCTTCCTTCGCCGGGGTTAGCCTTGACTTTCGGGCCCCGGTCTCCTTTTGCGCTCGGCTCCAGCCGGGAGGGCGAGTGAGGCTTGCATGACAATTCGTGACGACGCGCATATCGTAGTGGTGGGGCTGGGATATGTCGGTTTGCCGCTGGCGCTGGCGCTGGCGCGCCGCTTTCGTGTTACCGGCCTGGATATCAACGGCCAGCGCATCGACGAACTCAAGTCGCATATCGACCGGACCGACGAAGTCACCGAAGACGTGCTCCGCGGGGCGGTAATCGCATTTACCAGCGACGCGAACGATTGCCGTGGCGCCGACTATTACATCGTCACCGTGCCGACGCCGGTCGATGACAAGAACCAGCCCGATCTGCGGCCCATCGTCGGCGCGAGCCGGATGGTGGGCGGTTTGATCGACGCCGAACGGCCGGCGGTCGTGGTCTACGAATCCACTGTCTATCCCGGCGTCACCGAATCGATTTGCGGGCCATTGATCGAGGAAGTGTCCGGGCTGCAGCGCGGACGGCATTTCTTCCTCGGCTATTCGCCCGAGCGCATCAATCCCGGCGACCGCGAACACACCGTCGATCGGATCACCAAGGTCGTCGCCGGGGAGAATCCCGCGATCACCGAGCAGCTTGCCCAGATCTATGGCGCGGTCACGAGCGGCGGCATCCACATCGCCACTTCGATCAAGACGGCAGAGGCCGCGAAGGTGATCGAGAACGCCCAGCGCGACATCAACATCGCGTTCATGAACGAGATCACCCAGATCTTCGCGAAGATGGACATTTCGATCTGGGATGTCCTGGCTGCGGCCGGGACCAAGTGGAACTTCCTGCCGTTCCAGCCGGGCCTGGTCGGTGGCCACTGTATCGGCGTCGATCCCTATTATCTGAGCCACCGCGCGCAGGAGCTTGGGCACGAGCCCCGCGTGATCCTCGCCGGCCGCTCGACCAACGACGGCATGGGCGAGTGGATCGCCGACGAACTCCACGCGCGCCGTGACGGCAAGGCGGGCAGGGCGTTGGTGATGGGCCTGACCTTCAAGGAGAACGTCCCCGATCTGCGCAACAGCCGCGTCGTCGATGTGATCGCCCGGCTTCGGCACTTCGGCTACGACGTGGCGGTTCACGATCCGCTGGCCGACGCGGGCGATGCGAACCACGAATATGGTCTGGCGCTCGACGACGCCGCGCTGTCGGCGCGCTACGATCTCGTCGTCGTCGCGGTCGCGCATGATGCCTATCGCGCGCTGGCCGATGCCGACGTCGCGTCGCTGGTCGATACCGGCGGGCTCCTCGCCGACCTCAAGAACCTCTATGCCGGCCGGGACTTTGGAACGAACGTCAGGCGCTGGACGCTCTGACACGGGAGCGTGTGACGATGGTTGACGGCAGGCGGCGAGTATCAGCGGGACGATCGTCGCCGGTTCGCCGACAGGTGCTTGCGGGCGGACTTGCCGTCGGCGCCGCTGCGGCGCTGGTCGGCGTCCGGGAACTCCTGGCCAGCTCGCCTGAAACCGGATCCCAGCTGACACCCGAGCAGTTCGGCGCGAAAGGCGATGGCCAGACCAACGACACGGCGGCGTTCGGCGCGCTGTCCGCAGCGATCAATGCGGCCGGGGGCGGCAGCATCGCGTTGCGCAAGGGCGCAGTCTATGTCGTCGGCGGCCAGAGCCAGCCCGATGACCCCAAGCCGAGCGGCTATACCTTCTTGCCCGTCGACGTCCTCAAACTCCGCGGCTGTCGCGGCGCAGTCGTGCTGCAAGGGAACGGCGCCACGCTGCGTGCGATGCCCGGCTATCGCTTCGGGACCTTCGGGCGCGATGGTCGGCCGACGCGCAACAAATTGCCGTTCTACGGACCGGAGGCGGCGGCCGCCTATCGCGCGATGATCGATGTGGAGGGATGTTCGGGGACGGTTCTGATCGAGAATCTGACGCTGGATGGCAATATCGGCCGCGCCCGGCTGGGCGGCGGCTGGGGCGACGCCGGAACCCAGCTCCCCGGGTGCGGGCTCGTCTTTCGCAACAACAGCGGCCGCTGGCGGGTCGTCAACGTCCGCGCCTTCCAGCATCCCCTCGACGGCATCATGGTCGACGATCCCGGCACGCCGCAGACTCCGGCGTCGGGATCGGGCACCACCGGGTGCGACTTCTATGAAAACGGCAGGCAGGCGATGAGCATCGTCGGCGGCATCGGGCATTATTTCGAAGACACCAAGTTCCGCCGGACGCGCCGCAATACCGCCGTCGTCAGCCCGCCGGGCGCGGGCGTCGATCTGGAGGCCGAAGGCGGCAAGCTGGTTCGTGGCACGCGGTTCCTACGCTGTGAAATGACCGACAATGCCGGCCCAGCGCTGCTCCACGGGGGCGGCAAAGTCAGCGACATCACGCTCACGGAGTGCCGGCTGGTGGGCACGACCACCTGGTCCTATTACAGCTCGGGCGCGAAGGACGTCCGGTTCGTGCGGACCGTGCTTGTCGGCGCCGTGACGAATTTGCAGGGCGGACCGCAGGGAGAGCTGTTCGACCATTGCCTGCTCACCAACGATCCCGCCGAAGCGCCGAGAGGCACGACACCGTACAGTCCGAGCGGGTTCATCATCCCCGACGGCGTGAAGGGCGTGCGGATCATCGGCGGGGAGATTCGCCAGGCTGCGGCCGCGGGCGGCGCGAACGCCAATTATGATCAGATGCTGCTGGACGGAGTCACGATCCGCGCGACGCGGGGCGAGATCGCGCTTTACGGCCGATTCCAGGGGGCATGCCGCTTCGTCGAGCAGGGCGGGCGCATTCTGGCGTTGCCGGGCGGTGCCGCCGGCACGCGCGACGCCGGTCACGCAACCGCCGCGTGGACCCTCACCCGCAACGGCAAGACGACACAATATCCCGCAACCTGCACGCGCTGCCCGCCCGCAAAGGGGTAGCGCAGCCGATCAGGCGGCGGCTCCCAATACGGGTGCCTCGTCGAGCCCGGTTTCCTGCGCGTCGATCCAGGCCTGCAGCATCAGCATCGTCCAGATCGCCTGTTCCGAATTGCGCTGGCCGCTCAAATGCTGCGCCCAGCGGCCCCGCACCCGGTGCGCGTCCACCAGACCCTGTTCGGCAAGCCGCCGGGGGTCGAGCAGCGATTCCGCCCAGTCGCGCAACGGTCCCTTGATCCATTCGCCTACCGGAACTGCGAACCCCGCCTTCGGCCGGTCGAACAGGGCCTGCGGCGCCTGACGGAACAGAAGATTGCGCAGCACGCGCTTCCCCGTGCCGTCGGCAATGTTCATTGCGATCGGGATGCGGGCGGCGACTTCGGCGACGCGATGATCGAGGAAGGGCGCGCGTGTCTCCAGGCTGACTGCCATCGCCGCCCGATCGACCTTGCACATCACGTCGTCGGGCAGATAGCTGACCGCATCGAGGTACATTGCCCGCACCGGATCCGGCCACCCCGCGCCGATGCCGGATCGGGCGGGCGCTCCGTCCGCGTCGAGGATCGGCGATGGTTCGCCATCCCATTGATCGAGGAACGAGGCATAGGCGTCGGCAAAGCCGTTCGAGCGCGCCATCATCCGGGCGGCTTTGTGCAGCTTGGCGCCAACCTCCGGCCGGCCCCATCCGGGCACCGATTGGGCCAGCCGGTTCCACATCGCCGCGGGCAGCAACTCGACGCCGCCCCCCATCACCCTGCGCAAAGGCTGCGGCACACGTTTCGCGATGCCCCAGGCCCGGGGAACGGCGGCATGACGGTTATAGCCCCCGAACAATTCGTCGCCGCCGTCGCCCGACAGCGCCACCGTCACCGATTGGCGTGCGAAGCCGCTGAGGATGCGGGTCGGGATCTGCGATGCGTCGGCAAAGGGCTCGTCATAGATCCGGGGCAGTTGCGGGATGATCTCCTGCGCCGCTGCGACCGAGACATAATGCTCGTGATGCTCGGTGCCGAAATGCGCGGCGACGATGGCCGCGTGGTCGGCTTCGTTGAAGCCCGCCTCCTCGAAACCGATGGAGAAGGTGCGAACCGTGCCGGTGGTGTATTTGCGGTAGAGTGCCACCACGGTCGAGGAATCGATCCCGCCGGACAGGAACGCGCCGACCGGCACGTCGGCGACTGCCTGGCCGCGGATCGAGTCGGCAAGCGCGGATTCCAGCGCTTCGAGTGCATCCTCCTCGCTGGCGAACGGATCGCGAAGGCCGGCATCGACGACGTCATGATAGGACCAGAAGGGCGTGAGCAGCATCCCGTCCTCGCGCGTTCCGGCGATCGGCGGCGTGGCCGATGCTCGCGACAGGCTTGCGGCACCGAGCGACAGCACATGACCCGGCAAGAGCTTGAAGATGCCTTCGTAGATGCTGAGCGGCGCGGGTACGAACGCGCGCGAGGCGAGTTGGCCGAGCGCGTGGCGGCTGACTGCATTGTCGAAGCCTGGAATGGCGCGCAGTGCCTTGAGCTCCGACGCAAAGGCGAAGCCGCCGCCGACCCAGCCGTAATAGAGCGGCTTCTCGCCGAACCGATCGCGCGCCAGATGCAGCATCCGCTCCTTGCGGTCCCATAGTGCAAGACTGAACATCCCCACCGAGCGCCGCAGCGTTTCCTCAAGGCCCCAGCGGGCGATGCCTTCGAGCAGCACCTCGGTGTCGCTTTCTCCGCGCCACTGGACCGATCCGCCACCCGCATTCGCGCTCGCGTCGATCGCAGCGCGAAGTTCGCGATGATTGTATATCTCGCCATTGTAGACGATCACAAAGCGTCCACCGGCGCCTTCCATCGGCTGGTGTCCCGCCGGCGACAGGTCCACGATCGACAGGCGCCGGTGCGAGAGGCCGATTCCGGCATCGTCGTCCTGCCAGATTCCTTGATCGTCCGGGCCGCGATGCGCGATGGCGTTGCCCATGCTGCTCAGGATCCCGGGCGCTATGGCGCTCCGCTGAAGCAGGCCTGCAATTCCGCACATCGCATTCACTCCCAGACGCACCCACGGCGCAGGCCGTCGTTCACCATCGCGATAACGCTGCGGGACTGCGGACGCCAGTGGCGTGGATGGCCATGAATGTTCGGGCGCCGAGGCTTTTCTTTCGTTGCGGGTGCGTGCTACGGCGCGCCGCGCGGACAAGTCGCGCCCGTCCGTGGCGCGACCCTCACAACGAAAATGAGAGCCCCGACATGATTTCGTTCATCGACTTGCAGGCGCAATATTCGCGAATTCAGGATGAGGTGGAGCAGTCAGTGCTGCGCATCATGCGCAGCGGCACCTTCATCCTCGGCCCCGAAGTGGCGAAGCTCGAAGAGCGGCTGGCAAGCTATGTCGGCGTGAAGCACTGCGTGTCGTGTGCGTCGGGCACCGATGCGCTGGTCATGGCGCTGATGGCGAAGGGCGTCGGCCCGGGCGACGCGGTGTTCACCGTGCCCTTCACCTTCATGGCGAGCGCCGAAGCGATCGCGACCGTCGGCGCGACGCCGGTGTTCGTCGATATCGAAGCCGACACCTTCAACATCGATACCGGTGCGCTTGACCGTGCAGTCAAGGCGCTTGCCGCCGGCGACCGTTCGATCCACCCGCTGCCGCGTCTCTCGGACGAACAGATCGCGAGCCTCAAGCCGCGCGGGATCATCGCCGTCGACCTGTTCGGCCTGCCTGCCGATTATTCGGCGATCAACGCGATCGCCGATGCGAACGATCTGTTCGTGATCGAGGATGCGGCGCAGAGCTTCGGCGCCAGCGCCAACAACAGCCGCGCAGGTGGGCTCGCCGAGATAGGCTGCACGTCGTTCTTCCCCGCCAAGCCGCTGGGTTGCTATGGCGACGGCGGCGCGATCTTCACCAATGATCCGGCGTTCGCCGATCTGCTGAAGTCGATCCGAGTCCATGGCCAGGGTTCGGACAAGTACGATAATGTCCGCCTGGGCATCACCGGCCGGCTGGATGCGATCCAGGCCGGCGTTCTGCAGGTCAAGCTCGACATATTCGACGACGAGATGGAGCAGCGTCAGCGCGTCGCCGCAAGCTATCGTCGCGCGATTGCGGCGAGCGGGCTAGATCTCGTCGCTCCCGCGGTGCCGGAGCATCTCGTCAGCGCCTGGGCGCAATACACCGTCATTGCCGCCGACGATGCCGCGCGCAGCGAATTCCAGAGCCGTTTGTCGGCCAAGGGCATCCCGACGGCGATCTATTACCCCAAGGCGCTGCACGTGCAGCAGGCGTTCGCCTATCTTGGCTATGCGGAAGGCGACTTCCCGGTTTCGGAGATGCTGGGCAACCGCGTCTTCAGCCTGCCGATGCACCCGTATCTCCCCGACACGCAGATCGACGAGATCGTCGAAGCATTGAAGGGCTGATCGCGTGGCCGACAACGTGTTCATCCACCCAACTGCGAACGTCGACGCCCGCGCCGAGATCGGCGAGGGCACCAAGGTCTGGATCAACGTCCAGATTCGCGAAGGGGCGAAGATCGGCCGCAACTGCATCCTGTCGAAGGATGTCTATATCGATCATGCCGTCAGCATCGGCGACGGCTGCAAGGTGCAGAATTCGGTGTCGGTCTATGATGGCGTGACGATCGAGGACGATGTGTTCGTCGGCCCCAACGCCAGCTTCACCAACGACAAGGTGCCGCGCGCCAACAATCCGGAATGGAAGATCACGCCGACCCTGGTTCGGCGCGGCGCCAGCATCGGCGCCAACGCCACGATCGTCTGCGGCACGGTGATCGGTGAATATGCGATGATCGCGGCCGGATCGGTGGTGACCAAGGATGTCGAACCCCATGCACTGATGATGGGCAACCCCGCGCGGTGCGTCGGCTATGTCGACGAAGCCGGCAACCGTCTCGAGGAACGTCCATGACTCCCGTCCGCATCGGCATCATTGGTCTGGGCCGGATGGGCCAGAACCATCTGCGCGTCCTCTCGCTTCTGGCGGGGGCGGACCTGCGCTTCGTCTACGACATCGACGTGGAGAATGCGCGGCGGCTCGGCGAAGCGGCCAATGTGCCCGCGGTCGAGGATCTCGACCGCGCCCTCGCTGACGTCGAAGCCGTCGTCATCGCCAGCCCGACGACGACGCATGAAGCCTATATCCGCCGTGCCGCCGAACATGTTTCCAACATCTTCGTCGAGAAGCCCGTCACCGACGCGCTGTCGTCGTCCCTCGCGATCCGCGAGTTCGTCGAGGACCGCTCGATCAACTTCCAGGTCGGGCTGATCGAGCGCTTCAATCCCGCGGTCGATCAGATGAAGCGTCTGCTCGACCGTTCCGAGCAAGTTGTCAGCGTGGATTTCGTGCGCACCAACAAGCTCAGCGCGCGCATTACCGATGTCGATGTGGTCACCGATCTGATGATCCACGACATTGATCTGGCGCTCTATCTCAACGGGCCTGCCATCGCGGTGTCAGCGCACGGTGTCGCCGAGGGGCCGATGATCGACTATGCAGCGGCGTTGCTTACCCACGAGAATGGCCGTTTCTCGCGAATCCAGGCCAGCCGCATCACCGACAAGAAGATGCGCAGCATCCAGGCGACCTGCAAGGACATGTTCATCGACTGCGAGCTGCTCCGCAAGGAGATCACGCTGAGCCGCCAGTCGGAAGTCGAGCAGCGTCCCGGCGAGCCGTACCGGATCATGGCGGTCGAGGAAAAGATCGAGGTCCAGCCGCGCGAGGCGCTCCAGCTCGAACTCCAGGCGTTTCTCGGCTCCTGCCGCGGAAATCCCGTGGCCGCTGCCGCCGGCGCACGCGAGGGTGTCGACGCCATGGTGGTCTGCGATCAGGTGCTGAAGGCCATATTGGGCACTATTGCGTGACCACCCCAGCGCGCGCAGCGGTCACTTTTGTCTGAGCGGAGCGCGGGGCGATGAAGATCACGCATATCATCCCCGCGCTCACCAAGGGCGGCGCCGAGCGTGTGCTGATCGATCTGGCGAACGAGGCAGCAGCGGCCGGCCATGACGTGACGGTGGTGCTCGGTGCGCCGGTAGCGCCCGAGCTGGGGCAGGCGATGCTGCGGCCCGACGTGCGGATTCGCTTCATCAGCCAGTCGTTCTCGAAGCTGGCACGGTATGGACGCCTGCCTGTCTGGCTGGCGGGGAACTGGCGCTGGCTTCGCGAGCAGGACGTGGTGCATTGCCATCTGACGCTCGCGGCAATCCTCGGCACCGGCATCGGGTGGCTGCGGCGGCTTAGCGGTTCGTCGCGGCCGGTCGTCGTCGAGACGTTCCACGGGGTGGGCATGCCGATAAAGTGGCGGCAACTCGCGCTGACGACCGCGCTTGCCCGCGGGCGCGACGGTTTTGCGCTGATGGCGCAGGATTCGCATTGGTCCCGTTTCGCCGAACGGAATCCAGCATTGCCGATTGCGATCATTCCCAACGGCGTCGCGATCAGCGGTTCGGTGCCGGATACGGCCGCGGTGGCGGCATATCGTCAACAGATCGGTGTGCCCGAGTCGGCGCGATGGATCGTCGGGACGATCGGCCGCATCCTGCCCGAGCGCAATCCGCTGGCGACCGTCGCCGCGTTCGCGGAGGCCGCGCGATTGCTCGGCGACGATGTCCACTTCCTGATGGGCGGCAGCGGCTCGATGCTGGAAGAGGTGCGCGCGGCGGGCGACGCGGCCGGCCTTGGCGCCCGGCTGCATTTACCGGGGCTGGTGGTCGAGCCGCGGTTCGCGCTCGCGTTGATGGACGTCTATGTGAGCATGAATGTCGGCCCGATCACAGGCATTGCCGGGCTCGAGGCGGCTGCCGCGGGGGTTCCGGTGATCGCGGTTCAGGCGCTTGCCGACTATCGGCGCGCGCCCGGAGATTGGATCTGGTCCGACCCCGATCCGACGCAGGTTGGCGCGGAAGCGGCGCGCCTGCTCCGCGACGGTGCGGACCGGGCGGCAACCGGCCAGCGACAGAAGGCGCACGTCCTTGCGCATCATAGCGCTGCCCATATGATGCACGCTTACGAAGACTTGTACGCGCGGGCACGGGCCGTGATCGACTAGGCCGTTCGACCATCGAAGCAGGGCGAAGACCCGGTATATTCCCATCCGGAGGCATGGGCTGCCCGCTATTTTCCGGCAGCGGTCCTGGTGCATTTCGAGGGAAGTCTCGCGGCTTACAAAAGGGGGAGCAGCGCATGCCATTCGACGGTTCAGGGACCTATGCGCCGCCCGGCCCACCCGTGTTTCCGGCCGATCCGCTGCTGCCGATACCCGCGCTCGACTACAACGCCACCATCCTGGATGTGGCGGGCGCTTTGAGCGATTGCCTGACGCGCGATGGTCAGGCCGGCATGCTCGCCGATCTCGATCTGGGCGGCTTCCGCGCCACCGGCCTCGGCGCGCCGACCGCCGCGGCCGATGCGGCCACCAGACACTATGTCGATGACGCGACTGCGCCACTGGCCGTCCTCGGCATCATCCCGCCCGGCCTGCCGACCGATCCGGCGGTAGACGCTGCGCCGGCGATCAACGCCGCACTCGCCGACTCCGATTACGGTGTCGTCCTGCTGCCGCCCGGCACCTACGGTCTGCTGTCCTCGATCGTCCTGCAGAGCGGCAAGACGCTGCGCGGCGCGGGCTGGAACCTGACATCGCTCGTCGCGCTCGACGGTTTCGACAGCGGCATTGCGACCAATAGCCTCGTCTATGGCGCCTCAGCGACGACCGCCGTCGTCGTCTCAGATCTCGCGGTCGATGGCGGGAAAGTCAGGGGCGGGGGCACCATCCGGCTCACCGGCCTGCAGTTGCGCGGCACCAGTTTCCTTGTCGAGCGGACAATCTCGCGCAACTGCACCGGCTACGGGCATTTTGCCCAAGGGGATCCGGGCGGGTTCTTCTACGCTTCCGGCACGTTCCGCGACTGCTGGAGCTACAATTGCCAGATTGCCTTCGAACAGACCGCGTCGGACGGCGTCCTGCTGGTGAACTGCCATGCGCGTGACGGCGATGGCGACCTGATCGGCACCTATTTCCATCCGCTCACTCGGTCACGCAACATCACATATCTGTCATGTACGGCGTACGGAAACGCCTTTGCCGGAGTCGAGTTGATCGCCGATGCCAGTGGCCCGATGGACAATATCCGGATCATCGGCTGCACTATCCAGATGCTCGGAAACGTGCCCGCGCTCGTTCAGAGCGGCGTCGCGCGAACTACCAACCTGCAGTTGCTGGCGAGCCGCTTCGTCTCGGCGGGGGGTGCCGCCAGCACGGACATGACATTGGTCGAGGGGAGCGCAGTCCAGTGCGTGTTCGACGGCGGCTTGGTCGGCTCGAACTGGTCGGGCGCGACGATGAACTTCACCAATTGCAAGTCGATCGGACGTGCGCAGGGGGTTGGCGTCGCCGCCTATGGTATCGTCGCCACCGGCAACAGCGACCTGCGCTGGTCCGGCGGGAGTCTGGAGGCTCATGGCGACGCACAACGCTTCTGGACGAGTGTCTCTGCCGGCAGCGTCCTGATCAAGACGCCGGACACCCGGCAGGTTCCAGACGGGCCGAATGCAACGTTCTCCGCCGCCAATCTGGTGGTCACCGCCAACCGTACCGGCGCCGATCTCTCGGCCGGCTTGCCCTTCGCCTGGGATGCGGCTGATTACGACACCGACGGCTATTTCGACCCGACCAAACCCACAAGGCTGACTGTCCGGAACGGCGTCGGCAAAGTAATGATCAACGCCAACACCTTCGTTCAGGACATGGTGACGACTGCGTCGGTGCAGATGAGCATCGTCAAGAACGGCAACAAGGTATTGTCGTCCAACGTATCGAACGGCACCCTGTCGCAAGGGCTGTGCTATACGGCCGGGCCGATCTCGGCAGTGCCGGGGGATTATTTCGAGGTCTGGCTGGGAGTGTCCGGCGATCCGTCGGTCATCATCCAGGCGGCCCGGTGCAATTTCAGCATGCACGCGGTGGCATTCACCTGATCCGGCTGCGTGGGCCCATCAGCTTGGCATATTCGTCGCGCTCGTGCTGGTTGAGCGCCTCGGGATCCAGGATCTCAAGTGCGCGGGCCCGGGCCGCCTTGCCCATCGCCTCCGCATAGTGCCGGTCACGGATCAGGCGCTCGGCGCCATCGGCGAGCCTGGTGCAATCGCGGAAGGGCACCAGCTCACCGGTCTCGCCCGTCTGGATGAGATCGGCCTGCCAATCCAGATCATAAGCGACGATCGGTGCCGCACCCAGTGCGGATTCGGATAGCGCACGGCCGGTGAGGGGCGAAATGACCGCCGCCGCGTGCGGATTGAGCTGGGACAAGGCATGCTGGTTCTGGTTTCCGGCGAAGACGACGCGATCGCCGACGCCTTCCGCAACCGCCAGTTCGGCAAGCTCGTCGCGCATCGGCCCATCGCCGGCCATCACCAGCTTGAGGTCGTGTCCGCGCCGCACCAGCTCGGCGAGAACCCGAACTGCATCGTCGGGGAATTTCACTGCCTGGAGCCGGCCGACGCACAGCAGATACGCGCCCAGCGTCACGCCCAGCGCGGCGAAGAGCGCCGCATCGCAGCCGCGCGCCTCTGGCGGCTGGAGATGCGCTTCGGCCAGCAAATTGCCATAGCGGAAGATCGTCACGCGATCGGGCCGCGCGCCGTTAGCGATCGAGAAGTCGACATTGTCCTGGTTCGGCGCGGCAACCAAGTCCGCGCGCGGGAAAACGAAATGCTCGACCTTCTTCTCGCGCGCCGCCGTGCCGAACAGTTTGGGATAGAGCGGCTGGCCGGTGCTTTCACGGACCTTGTCGTTGTTGCCGTTGACGCGGATCAGCATGGGGATGCCGCTCAGCCGCGCGAGAGCGAGGCCGAACAGTCCGAGATAGAGCGGATCGCCGACCCGGATGACGCGGATCTTCTCGCGCCGGATCAGGCGAAGCAGCGTGAAGAACAGCCCGAGCTGGCTCAGTACGAAATTTATCGGGAAGAAGCGGGCCAACGCAGCGAGCCGCCCGACTTTGCCCTCGATGAAGGTGTGCCGCGGCGCAAGCTCGTGCCACACCGGCTTGCCGAACTTCGGCGTCCATTTTTCCGAAGTGAGCAGCGTCGCGAAGGGATGAACGCTCCAGACATGGCGGAAGAACCCGTCCAGATCGCGGCATGTTACCGAATCCTTGAGACCGCGCTCGCGGATCATCTCCAGCGTATAGGATGCGTCGAGCACGAGCATCGCAGGCCGTGGACCAGCGCTGTCATATCCCGCCGATACCCCAGCTTGCGGTTGTTCTTGCGAGCCTTCCATGCGCTGCCACCCCGTTTTGCAGTGCCGCCCCTTAGGGTTGCGCCAGAGGCAGGGCAACGATCCTTATTGCATTGACCGTTCGCCACGCGTGCCGCTACAGCCGCCTCACTTGGGCCCGCCGGGCCCGTATCCAGACAATTTTGGGGGATCGTGGTGGTGGAAAGCGTCGTGTCGCAGCTGGCAGGCCGCAAGGTCATCGTCACGGGCGGGGCCGGGTTCATCGGGTCGCATCTGTGCGAAGCGCTGCTCGACGTCGGTGCCGAAGTGATCTGCCTCGACGATCTTTCCGCGGGCAAGCGCGGCAATGTTGCGCATCTCGAAGGCAAGTCGAACCGCCCCAACTTCCGCTTCGTAGAGCTCGACATTTGCGACGACGGTCCGGCGATGGATGCGGCGTTCGAGGGTGTCGATACGGTCTTCCACAATGCGGCGTCGAAGAAGAATATCTGCCTGATCAACCCGCACCGCGATCTGGAGGTCAATGCGGGCGGCGCGCTCAACCTGCTCAAGATGTCGATGAAGCATGGTGTCCGTAAGTTCGTCCAGGCATCGACCGGATCGGTCTATGGCGAGCCGCAGATTTTCCCGACGACCGAGGCGCATCCGTTCGAGCCGGTGTCCTATTACGGCGTCTCCAAGCTCGCCGGTGAGCGTTACGTCGACGTCTTCCATAAGCTCTACGGGCTCGACACGACGATCCTGCGCTATTTCCACGTCTATGGCCCGCGCCAGGAATCGAACGAGTTCGGCGGGGTGGTCTCGATCTTCCTGCGCCGCATCACGCAGGGTGAGAACCCGATCGTGTTCGGTCATGGCGAGCAGGTTCGGTCGTTCACCTGGGTGAAGGATCTCGTTGAAGCCAATCTGCGCGCCGCGACCGATCCGCAGGCGACGGGCCGGGCCTATAACGCCGCTTCGGGTATCCGCGTGACGATCAACGAACTCGCCAAGGGCATGCTCGAGATCCTCGATCCGGCCGGCAAGCTTGAAGTCGAACATGGCGAGCCGCTGATCGGCGACATCATGGAGTTCGATGTTTCGAACGCTGCGATCCGCGAAGACCTGGGCATCGAGTTCGAAGCCGATTTCTGGGGCACGCTCAAGACTGCGCTCGCCGATGTCGATGCCTTCCTCGGCAAGGCGGAGCCGACGGGTGTTGCCGCCTAACCAGCCGCTCGGCGGCCACCGTCAGCAACAGCGCAAGGCGCGCTGATGGACCGGCGCCAGTATCTACGCCACTTCATGGTGCTGTTCTCCGGAACGGCCGCGGCGCAGCTCGTCAACCTCGCGAGCTATCCCTTTCTGGCGCGGCTCTACACGCCCGCGGATTTCGGTGTCTTCGCGATGTTCGTCGCGGTCTCGGCGATTCCGGGCGCGATCGCATGCGGCCGCTTCGACCTGGCGGTGCCGACTGCGCCGAGAGCCGGGCGGTTCGCTATCCTATGGCTATGCATCGCCATCGCCGCAGCAATGGGCGCGCTGTCAGCAGTCGGCTCCGCGCTCTACTGGGTCGTGACCGGTGCCCAAGTCCAGCCGGTGATCCCGGCACTGCTCGGCTTGTGCGTGTTCCTCACCGGCTTCTGCGCCGCCGCTGCGCTCTATCTCATGCGGCACGACGGCTATCGGAGCAATTCGGCGTCGATGCTCCTGCGTACCGGCAGCACCGTCGCCATCCAGATCGGTCTGGCACTGGTCTGGCGGCATCCCCTGTCGCTCATCATCGGATTCACCTTGGGCTTCGCGGCGCAGGCGCTGCTGCTCGCATGGGCGATCTGGCGGCATGTGCCCCCCAAGCGGCCGCGCGTGGCGCAGATGCGCGCGATGTTCCGCCGCTATCAGCGCCAGGTCGCGATCGACATTCCCAGCACCTTCATCGCGGCAGTGTCGCTCAACCTGCTCACCTTCCTGCTGCTCGGGCTGTTCGGCGCGAACGTGGTCGGCCTTTATTCGCTGGGCAACCGCATCGCGATTCTGCCGCTCCAGTTGTTCAATGACGCGCTGAGCCAGGTTTTCTTCCAGAAAGCTGCGCGGGCGCAGGAGGAGCGCGGGCATTTCTGGCCCGAGATGAAGTTCAATCTGCTGACCTCCGGGCTGCTTTCGATCGGCGTGGTGGTCGGCGTCTGGCTGCTCGCCCGCCCATTCATCTCGATCTATCTCGGAAAGTCGTGGGAGCCAGCGGCGGACATCCTCGTCATCCTTGCGCCGATGCTGGCGGCGCGCAGCCTGTGCCTGTCGATCGCAACTTCGGTCTTCGTGCTGCGCAAGGCGCATTGGCTGCTGATCCACAATGTCGCCAATTGCGCGGCGCTGGGCGCTGCATTCGTCATCGCGCGGCTCGCCGATCTGGATCTATACCCCTTCCTGACGCTGACCGCGGGGCTATTGTTCGTTGAATATGTCGGCTTCACGCTGTGGCTCGTCTGGGCGGCGCGCCGCGGCGCGCATCCCAAAGTCGTCGCGCTATAGCTCGTTAGGCCGCCGGCGCTCCCGGCTGACCGGCCCGATCATTTCCAGACCAGACGGCCGACCTTGAGGTTCATGCGGCGATACAGCGCCAGCAGCTTCTGGAAGAACGCCGCCTCTGACGGATAGTCGGTATGGGGTCTTTCCGGGCGCGCGATATAGTCCGCGAACTTCTCCTCGGACCAGCCCATCTTCTTGATGAAGTAGAGGCGATCCGCCTCCATATCCTTCTCGCTTGGATAGGCGATGCCGGCAGCGCGCTCGAGCGCCTCGTCGCGCGTCATTTCGCCGGTCATGATCAGGCTGGAGAGGTGCGGTTTCCGCTTGTCGACGCCGAACTTATAGGGCTGCAGATAGCCCTGGTAGAAGCGCGTGAACACCGACTCATAGTGTTTATGGGCATAGGGCTTGTAGCCAAAGTCGCGCTGCAGAACCTCCAGCGCATCGCTCTTGCGGTAATCGAGATAGTCGAGGAACGAGACCCATTTGATCCGATTCACGCCGATGTAGCGGACCATGTCCAGCGTGCTTAGCGACGGGAACGACTTCAGCCGGGGCCCGCCGAATCGCTTGGAGATGCCGATGATGTTGCGCTTGTCCGCCTTGTGCCAATTCCACGTCGAGGGGATGTCGACACCCTCGGTGGCGATGTTGGTGCCGGCGAGGATATATTTCAGGCCGTGCCTAGCCGCCTGCTGATAGTTCACCGCGAGCATCGCATTGTCGTAGAGCACTTCGACATCGATCACGTCGGAGGCGAAGAAAGCCTCCATCAGCCCGCGGATCTCGGGCCAGTCGATGACATGGGTGTAGAGATCGACGTTGAGGCCGCGCACGAGATTGGCGATGTTGTTCTGCGCCAGCTCCGAATTCCATCCGCTGTCCATGTGGACTGCCAGCGGTCGCAGCCCGAGACGCACTGCCTGAACCAGCGACCAGCTCGAATCGACGCCGCCCGAAAGCCCGACGATGCAGTCGTATTTCTTGCCCTTGCCCGCTTCCTTGACCATTGCGACGAGGCCGTTGAGCCGCCGCAGCCGCTCATTCTCGTCGAAGGGAAGGTGCTTTTCCTTCTTGCGCAGGAAATCCGAGCAATAGTTGCAGATGCCCTGCTCATCGAAAACGATGTCCGGCGCGGTGGTGTCCATGATGCACCGCGAGCAGGTCTGGACGTTGGGTATCACTCGGCATCACTCCAAAGCGCGCGTAGTTGGTCATATTGGGGATAGGTGATGAGCACGGCGCGGTGCGGGCCCTGAAATACGAAATATGCGCCCGCGGCAACCGCACTGGCGCCGGCGTCGGTGGCAGCCTTGATATCGGCCAGTGACGAAATGCCGCCGACCGCCACCAGCGGCACGTCCGCGATCTGGCTCGCCTCGCGGATCAGCTCCAGGTCGGGCCCGGCAAGCGTCCCGTCGCGATCCACGGCATTGAGCAGGATCTCGCCAGCACCATTGGCGACGGCGTCGCGCACGGCCTGGCGCCAGTCGCTCTGACCCGGCTTTACCCCGGTGGCGCTGAACGCCTGCAGCTTGCCCAGCCAGCCGCGCTTTACGTCGATCGAGACCACCACCGCCTGTTCCCCGGCATGATCGGCGATTTCGCGCACGATTCCCGGGTTGCGCGCGACGGCGCTCTGCAGCGAGACCTTCTCGACGCCGAGGCTGAACAGCTTCAGCGCCTCCTCGGCGGTGCGGATGCCGCCGCCATAGCAGAGCGGCATGAAGCATTCGCTCGCAAGCTGTTCGATGAGATCGAAATCGGGCCCGCGGTTCTCCCGCGTAGCGTCGATGTCGAGTATCATCAGCTCGTCGACTTCCTTCTCGTTGAAGATTTTCACGGCGTTGATCGGGTCGCCGACATATTTCGGCTTGCCGAACTTCATCGTCTTTACGAGGCCGCCCCGGCTTTCGCTGAGCAGCAAGCAGGGAATGACGCGATGAGTCAGCATGGCATCGCCAGGAAACGCCGCATCAGCGCCAGCCCGAAACGATGGCTCTTCTCGGGGTGGAACTGGACCCCGTAGATGTTGTCGCGGTGGACGGCGGTAGTGAAGGTCGTGCCATAGTCGGCGGTGGCGAGCACGTTTTCGGCACTATCGCAGACGGCGCGGTATTTGTGGACGTGATAGAAACGCTGCTCGCCTTCGTCCGAGGAGATTAACGGGTTTGGCCTGGCGGCAGTCACCACCGACCAGCCCATGTGCGGGATCTTCAGCTCGCGATGCCCGCCGGTGTCGATCTTGATTACATCGGCCTCGATCCAGCCCAGTCCCGGCGTCACGCCCTCTTCACTGCGGCGGCACAGGAGTTGCATGCCCAGGCAGATGCCGAGAATAGGGATCTTGCGCTCCAGCGCGAGCCGGTTGAGCGGCTCGATCCAGCCCTGGTTGAGCTTCGCCATCCCCGCGTCGAAGGCGCCGACGCCGGGGATAACCACGCGCTTGCAGTCGTGCAGCGCCGCGGGGTCGCTGACGATGTCCGCGCTGCCGTCGGCTGCCTGGAACATGCGCTGGACCGACTTGATGTTGCCGATCCCGCAATCGACAATAGTCACGTCCATTGGAGAAGGCTCCAAAAGAGGGTCTTCCCGCCCGCGCGGGCGCTTGGCAAGCGATGCATGGCATGTCGCTTAGCTGGTCGCTGCCGAGCCGCCAACCCCCGGGTTGCGACTGGCCAGACGGGCTCGCGATCCTTACGGGTTGCCGGCGCCATCTGGAGCAGGAAAGGTTTGGAAGTGATCGACAGCCGGGCGAGCCTGAAAGCCTATATCTGCGCCGATTTCGCCAGCATGGGCGTGCGGCCCGGCGCGCGCACCTTGTTGCTCGATCCGGTGGCGCGCTTCACGCTGGCGATGCGGGTCTATGAGTATCTGCTCAACACCGGAAAGCCCGCGTTGGTCCGCATCCCGTTCCTGCTGCTGTTCCGGCGGATGTCGGTGCGGCTGGGGTTCAGCCTCGGCCCGAACATCTTCGGACCGGGGGTGGCGATCGTCCATTACGGTCTGCTGGTGATCGATCCGACCACGCGGATCGGCAAGAATTGCCGGATCCACATGGGTGCGCATATCGGCGGTGCGGCGCAGTTCGTGGAGCCGGGCGAAGAGCACAAATACTCGCCGCGAATCGGCGACAACGTCTATATCGGCCCCGGCGCGAAGCTCTATGGTCCGATCCGGATCGGCGACAATTGCGTGATCGGCGCCAACGCCGTCGTCACCAGATCGTTCGAGGAGCCCGGGCTGACACTGGCGGGGGTGCCCGCCAAGGTGATCGCCCAAGGCGGGGCAGGGGAACGCGTGCTGAAGGGCGCCTAGCGCCAAGCTCGTCCGCCCTGGCGACGGGCGGGTCGGTCAAGCGCTGGCAGTAAGTGCTGGAAAGGGGAGGTCTAGGCAGCCAGCGTCAGCATGCCGTCGGTAAGTTGATAGACGTCGCCGGTGTGAGGACAGGTCTCGTTGCCGCTTCCCTGCACGGGCAGCGCCAGCCGCTCGCCATGGCGACTCATCCAGCCGATCTGATGGCCCGGCACGCCCGCGATGAGCGCGAACGGCTTGACATCGCGATTGACCACCGCGCCCGCCGCGACGAAGGCGAATTCGCCGATCGTCACGCCGCACACGACGGTGCAATTGGCGCCCAGCGTGGCGCCACGCCCGACCTGGGTCTGCCGGTATTCATCCTTGCGGACGATCAGCGAGCGCGGGTTGTAGACATTGGTGAAGACCATGCTCGGACCGCAGAACACGCCCTCAGCCAGCCGCACGCCATCATAGACCGAGACGTTGTTCTGCACCTTGCAGCCGTCGCCGATCACTACGTCGTTCCCGACGAACACATTCTGCCCCAGCGATACGCCCGCACCAATCCGGGCGCCGGCGCAGACATGGACGAAATGCCAGACCCGCGAGCCGTCGCCGATCTGGGCGCCATCATCGACGATCGCGCTATCGTGCTTGGTGTAGCTCATCCGGCGGCGCGTCTCGCGATGCCGGCCAGCGGATGCGTCGAACTGGCGAACTTGAGTTGCGGCGCCGTACGGATCTCATGCACCAGCCGGATTGCCGGCAGCGCGTCGTCCAACCCGAAGCCGCCGCCGTTCAGGATGTGGCGATAGCTGTCGGTGTGAAGGTCGGTGAACCCTTCCGAGAACTCGATCTCGCCGCCGTCCATGGTGATGCTGCGATAAGTGCGCTGGCCCTTCGCCTGCACCGCCTCGGGAAGATACTCGGCATTCACCGACAGGAACCAGCGGACATTCGCGTTCTTGAAGCGGATCACGCCGCTGCCGACGTCCCAGGTCAGCAGATGAACGTTGTTCTCGATCGCAGGACCAAAGACCCAGAGCAGCATGTCGAAGAAGTGGACGCCGATATTCGCGGCGATGCCCCCAGACTTGGTATCCTCGCCTTTCCACGACGCGAAATACCAGGCGCCGCGGCTGGTAATGTAGGTCAGGTCAATGTCGAACATCGCATTGGGGTCGGCAGCCACGGCGTCCGCCACGCGCTGTCGCAGCGCAATGATGCTCGGGTGCAGGCGCAGCTGCAGGATGGTGTGAACCTTGTGACCGCTCTCGCGCTCGATGTCCTGAAGCGCCTCGGCGTTCCAGGGATTGACGACCAGCGGTTTCTCGCAAATCGCGTCGGCGCCGGCGCGCAGCGCGAAGCGGATGTGCGAATCGTGCAGATAGTTGGGTGAGCAGATCGAGACGAACTCGACCTTGCGGCCGTCGTCCTTGCGGCGCAGCTTGTCGATGTGGCGGTCGAAGCGCTCGAATTCGACGAAGAACGCGCTTTCAGGAAAATGGCTATCGATGATGCCGACGGAGTCGTTCGGGTCCATCGCGGCGACGATCCGGTTTCCGGTCGCCTTGATCGCGGCCATGTGGCGCGGCGCGATATAACCGGCGGCGCCGATGAGCGCAAAGTTCCGAACGTCAGACGACATTATATCCTCGCATTTCAGACACTTGGTGAAATTTTATGGCCCCATGGAGCCCCCGGCGATGGGGTAGGGCATTGGTCGGTGAAGTGCAACCGCGCAGCGTCATCGATGTCCGCAACGTCAGAGCAGGTAATTGCGATAGGGCAGCCAATATTCCGCATGTTGCGCGAAAATCAGCCAGATCACCTGCACTGATGCCGAGTATACCAGCACGAAGGCGACCAGCTGACCGTTCCGCATGCTGCGGGCGGGATAGGCATAAGGCAGGCGGCCCAGCACGAACAACTGCAACGGGATCAGATAGAGCGCGAAACGATCGACTACCGTCGAGGAGGACATCACGAGAAGCCCGACGAAGCAGGCGAGCGAAGCATAGGCGAAGTTGCGCCAGATCCGCTTTTCCTGCTCCGACACCGCAAAGCGGTCCTGCGCTACCAGATACAATATGGCGGGCAGGATGTTCATCGCGATTCGGATGCCAGCGCCTTGCGAGCTGCGCTCCGCATCGAAGTAGTTGGCGAACATCGAAGCGAGGAAGGTCTCGAGAAACAGGAAGAACAGCAACCCAGCGAGGACCGCGCCAATCGAGTAGATCACGAAGCGGTGTCGGATCGATGCGCCGACGATCAGCGGCATGATCAGCACGGCGCTCTTGTGGAACGCCGCCGCCAGGATGAACAGGAACAGGAAACGGACATAGCGGCCCTGCTCGAACCGCATCAGCGCGGCCATGACCAGCCCGATCGCGGTCGCCTGCCGGGTGTATCCCATGGCGACGACGATGATCAGATAGGGGACGCCAACCGCGATGGTGAGCCAGGGATTGGGCTGTTGCTGCGCGAACACCACAAGCCCCCAGGTGAAGATCATCGCGCAGATCAGATTGACCAGCCAGATGTCGACATTCAGGTAATGGGCGAGCGTATTGAGCGCCATGTACGCCGGATCCTGAAGCGCCATCGCCTCTCCGAACGACATCCCGCCCACATAATCGAAGATTACGACGTAATTCTGCCAGTCGGCGCCGACACGCAGGCGCAGGCCGATGGCAAGCACGATGAGCACGGCGGCAGCGAGCAAAAGCGGCGAGGGCCTGTTTTGGTCGCGCCCCTTCAGGCTGTACGACACTGCGCCCAGCGCGAACACCGCAAACAACAGCCAATAAGGGAACACAGAGTCTCCGTCGCTGGGTAGCGTTTTCCCGCCAGGCGGAAGAGCTGGCCCCGCTGCCGGGTAGCTTCACCCACCCGGCAACGCAAGCGTTGCGGGCTTCCCGATGCCGTTGGGGATGTATAATGCCCCCCGACCAATGCGCGAGGGCAAATGGCCGATAAAACCGTCGTAATTTCCATCAATGGGTCGTGGAATATCCTGAACTTCCGGCTCGGGCTGGTTCGCGGCCTTCAGGCGGCCGGCTACCGGGTCGTCGCCATCGCCCCCCGGGACGAATATTCCGATCGGCTTGCCGAGTTCGGGATCGAGTATTTCCCGATCGAAATGGATCCGCGCGGAACCTCGGTGTTGCGCGATCTGCGGTTGTTCGTCGACTATTATCGCCTGCTGGGCAAACTACGCCCAGCGGCGTTTCTGGGCTACACGATCAAGCCCAATGTCTTCGGATCGCTCGCCGCCCGGTTGCGGGGCACGCCGACGATCAACAACATCGCCGGACTGGGCGAGACATTTCTCGCCAGCGGGCTGATCAACCGCCTCGTTCGCGGTCTATATCGCTTAGCGCTCGACCGGGCGACCGTGATATTCTTCCAGAACCCGGACGACCGAGCGCTGTTCGTCGAGAAGGAGATCGTCCGCGCCGAACGCACCCGGTTGCTTCCCGGATCAGGCGTCGATCTCAGCCGGTTCCAACCCTCTGCGCGCACGGTATCGGCGGAGCAGGGCGTCACCTTCCTCTTCGTCGGTCGGTTGCTCCATTCCAAAGGCGTTGCCGACCTCGTCGAAGCGGCGCGTATCGTGAAGTCCCGTTACCCGAACACGCGCGTGCAACTGCTCGGACTGATCCAGGAGGGCAGGGGTGCGATCACGCTGGAGACGCTTCGCGAATGGGAGCGCAGCGGCGCGATCGAGTTCCCCGGCGGTGCAGATGATGTCCGGCCATTCCTCACGGCCGCCGATTGCGTCGTTCTCCCCACCTTCTATCCCGAGGGGACGCCACGCTCGCTGCTCGAGGCGGCAGCGGCCGGCCTGCCGCTGATCGCCTCGAACGTTCCGGGCTGCCGCGAGATCGTGGAGGACGGCGCCAATGGTTTCCTCGTCCCGCCGCGCGACCCCGCCGCGCTCGCCGAGCGCATGACGGCATTGCTCGAACTGCCTGCCGATGCGCGCGCGGCGATGGGCCGCCGAAGCCGTGAGAAAGCCGAGCAGGAGTTCGACGAACGGATCGTCGTCACCCGCTACCTAGAGGCGTTGCAGGAAATCTGATCAGTCCGCCGAAAGATGGCGGACATCGGATTCGGTCTTTGCCTTCGATCGCCGCGAGTGCGCGCGGGGTTCGGCCATGAGCGCGATCGACATCGCGAAAATCGCCGAGATCGCGACGGTGCGCAGCGGATAATCGACCAGGCTGTGTGCCATCACCGTCGCGGAGACGATTGTAGCAGCCTTGGTGAACGAATCCGATTCCGCGTCGTGCCAGATCGCGAAGACCCGCCGCGTCCACCAGATCAGGAACAGCAGCAGCAGCGCCGCGCCGAAAAGGCCGGTCTCCAGGAGAACTTCCAGCAAGTCGCTGTGCGCGTGGTTCATGTAGAAGCGGGTGATCTGCGACGGATCTTCGCGGCTGCGATACACGTCGACGAATGTCCCGATTCCTGAGCCCGTCGGAAGATATTCAGGGGTCGCCGACAGCGTCCGGCCGAACGAGGCGTAGCGTGACGTCGAACTGGTGCGCGCCTCGTCCGTAGTCAGGTTATTGCCGAGCGGCGCCGTCAGCACCAGCGCGACGCCGCCGACCGCCGCGATCGCGGCTCCGCCCAGCGCCCATTTCGGCAGCTTGCGGCGATGGCTGAGGAACAGGAGGAGGCTCGCGCCGAGTACCGGAAGGGCAAGGCCCCATCCGGCGAGCGAGCGGTTCAGGATCAGGCCGAGCGCGATGACGAGGAAGACCGCGGCACCGATCACAGCGATGCCCGAGCTTCGCGCAGTGTTCTTCCCCCGGCCGCGCTCGGACAGGACGACGGCGGTGAGCAGGGGAATGGCGGCCAGCAGCATCGTGGCAAGGTGGTTGGCGTTCGAAAAGAAGCCCACCGCCACGCCGCGGTTGGTGATCTGATACAAATACCAGGGGCTGTTTTCGCCGCCCGCGACCTGAATCCCGCCGACTGCGACGGAGACTGCCGCCACGGCCAATATCGTCCAGGCAAGATAGCTGGCCTTGTATCCGCCCAGCAATGTGATCCCCAGCAGCACCGCCAGCGCCGGCAGCATCCAGAACAGCGATGCCAGCGTATGCTGGGCATTTAGCGAGATCGGCAGCCACGGCGCAGGCACGCCGAGAAGCTCGAAGCCGCGCAGGATCGGTTCGCGGCCCGGCAGCGACGTCCAAAGCGCCGGCGGCAGCGGCACGATCTGGATCAGAAAAAGCCCCACGAAAAGGGCCGCGAGG
Organism: Sphingomonas sp. LM7; assembly: GCF_002002925.1. Classification (NCBI taxonomy): domain Bacteria; kingdom Pseudomonadati; phylum Pseudomonadota; class Alphaproteobacteria; order Sphingomonadales; family Sphingomonadaceae; genus Sphingomonas; species Sphingomonas sp. LM7. The sequence goes on from NZ_CP019511.1 coordinate 4,132,369, forward strand.
ACCAGGAGCTGCCGGCTTGGCGGCGAGATCGGGCCGCGCCGGCGCCAGAACAGGGCGATGTAAAGGACGAGAATCGCAGCCAACTGCAGCGTCAGATTGGCCATGTAGCCGGCGGCGCTCGCGCCTCCCAGCAGCAGGCAGGCCATCAGATAGGCGGGGACGGAGAGTTGACGCATAATCAGTGCGTGCTTTCGAGACGACGCAGCGCGAGGGCCGGAATGGTGACGGCTTGCGTCGCCGGGAATTCGCCGGCGCGGCCTTCGAGACGAAGCATCTGCGCGCCGCAATCCTGAGCGGGCACCGTGAAGTCGAACGCCCTGGTTTCAGTCGTGTAGGTGACGCCTTTGAGCGGCGCCTCGGCCAGACGCGCGCCGCCGCCGGCACAGGATACCGACCAGAGCAGCAGACTGCCCTGACCGTCGGCATTGCCTTCGACCTTGAACTGCATCCGGTAGCGGCCGGGTGCGAGCAGCAGGAGCTGCGACGTCAGGTCGCCCGATTCCCGGCCGAAATATTCGACGGTTAAGCCTCCCGCGCGCTGCGTTTCCGCGGCACCGACGCTGTTCGCCGACAACAGCCAGTTGAACGGGGCAGGCTCCGGACGTCGCTCGAAGCGCGGATTGAAGACCAGTTGCCCGGCGGGCATCGCGGGTGCCTTGTTGAACTCGGCCCATAGCCGGAATGCTTCGCCATATCGCTTGCGCTCGACGAACTGCGCAACGAGCGCATTGCGCCAATCCGGATCGTCCTGTCCGCGGGGAGGCGGCGCGCCGCGCGCGAGTTCGAGGACTACGCCGGGCTCGGCGCCGCTCTGGGCAAGCTGCTGCAGAACATGGTTCAGGAGCGGATCGCCGCGCAGGGCGCCGGCCACGGCGGAGCGCGTCCGCGGATCAACGGCAAGCTTGGCCAGTTCGGGCACGATCAGCGTGGTGACCTGAGGGACCAGCCGAGTCAGGACCTTCAGCTCGCGGGTAGCTTCGAGCACCCGCATCGCGCGCAAGTCTTCCTGGAGCAGGAACAGGCGTGCCAGGCGATGCCGCGGATTGCGGCGGCGCGCTTCCGTCAGCAGCGCCTGTCCCTTCGCCGCCTGTCCGCGGTAGAGGGCATCGACGCCGGTTACGAAATAGGGCTCGGCCGATAGCGGAGCATCGGAGGCCGCGTCCTTGACGCGGGCCAGGGACGCCGCAGGAACGCTTTTCGCGCCGGTGGCGATTTCCGCGCCGGCGGCCTCGAATGCGCGGTCGGGACTGTCCGGCGCGATCGCGGCGAGCGCTGCCTTATGGGCCGAGAGCGCGTCGGGTGCATCGACCTTGATGACGATTGCCGCGAGACCGAGCGTCGCCGCGATCGCGACCGCGTGGCGCGCGACTGCAGGCCACTCGATACGGAGTCGCCGCCCGGACTTACTCCGCACGGCCACCGATTGCGCGAATCTCGCGGTTGCGATTTTCGACCGAGCGATAGCTATAGGCTTCGTAATTATAGCCATAGCCCGTCGCCTCATGGCGATAGCGGGTGAGCAGTGCGCCGACCACATTGCCGCCCGACGAACGGATGCGATTCAGCGCTTCGACAGCTGCCCGCGTCCGCGTCTTCCCAGCTTCCACAACCATCAGCGTCGCCTGGCAGACCGTCGAAAGCAGGGGGGAGTCCGCAAGCCCGAGGATCGGCGGGCCGTCGATCACGACCATATCGAAAGCGCTCGTGGCTTCGGCCAGGATGGCGCGCAGTCGCGGTGACGACAGCAGTTCGGCCGGGTTCGGCGGGATCGGGCCGCAGGGCAGCAGCCAGAGGCCCTCGACGTCCGTCTGCTGGACGTGGTTGTTGAGAAGATCGTGGGTCGTCAACAGGTTGGAAAGACCATCTTCCTTCTCGCGTCCCGTTACGAATGCCGGTTTGCGCATGTCCGCATCGATGAGCAGCACCCGACGACCCAACCGGGCGAAATGCTGGGCGAGCGCCCAGGTCGAGGTCGATTTACCCTCTGCCGGGCGGGTACTCGTCACGAGCAGGACGCGCGGGACTCCGCCGTCCGTAGTGAACTGGAGCGACATCGCGGCAGAGAAATACGCTTCCGAAATCGGCGAATTCGCTTCGCGCAGGGCCTCGGTTGGGCGCTTGCCCTTGGATACCGGGATCCCGCCGAGGAAGGCGAGTTCCAGATCGTCGCGGACATCGTCGGGCGTCTTGATGGTATCGTTGATGAACTCCACCGCCAACGCCGTGCCCAGGCCGATACCGGCGCCGATGAGCATGCCCAGCAGCAGATTGACCATGAGATTCGGCTTGTACGGCGACGAGGGAACATCGCCCCTGTCGACCACGGAGGCATTGCTGACGCCGACGCCGCCGGCGACGCCGATTTCCTTGTAGCGCTGCAGAAGTGCTTCGTAGAGCGAACGGTTGGTGTCTACGTCGCGCTGCAGGATCGTATATTGAATGCTGCGGCCGCGAAGGTCGAGGACCTGACCACGGAGCTGTTCGACGCGCGAGCGAAGCGTGTTCTCGGTCGACAATGCGGCCTGATAATCGGCGCGGCGTGTGCCGGACTGGCCGGCGCGCACGCTTCCCGCCTCGGTGCGGATCGCTTCGTCGATCGCAGTGATGCGGGCCTTCAGGCTTTGCAGCTCGGGGTAATCCGGCCGGAAGATCGTGGCCTTCTCGCGATAGTCGCTTTCGAGCTTCGCACGCTGGTTACGAAGGTCGGCGGTACGTTCGGAAATCTCGACGGTCGCGCTCGAGGCAGTCGATTCCCGATAGGCCTGTTCGGCGGCGATACGCTTGGTCTCCGCATCCGCGAGCGCCTTGTTCAGCTCGACCAGCGATGTCCCCGTGAGCGAGGCGGTGTCGCTCGTTGCACTTTCTCCGGCGCCGGTGCGGATGATGCCCTGCTGCTGCGCATAGGCAACGAGTTGGCGCTCCGACGTCTCCAGCTCGCGGCGCACGGTGCCGATCTGCTTCTGCAGGAAATCGCGCGCATAGGACGATGCCTGGTAGCGCCGCTCGAGGCTGGTGCGGATGTAGCTGTCGGCGAAACCGTTCACGATCTTCGCGGCGAGCTGCGGATCTGCCGACGAATAGGAAATCTTGATCAACCGGCTGCGCTCGTCCGATTCAACCTTCAGATTGGCATTGAGCAGGTTGGTGGCGATACGCTGACGCGTTGCGCGATCGGCATTCGGGTCTGGCACCAGCGCTTCGTTGGAGGCGAGATTGAGATCCTGAACCACGCGTGCGGCAAGCGACCGGCTGCGAAGGAGGCCGCTTTGCGTCTGCACGAAAGCCTGATCGTTCTGCGCAACCGGGCCAGCCTTGCCGCCGTCCATCACCTCCACCGAAGGCGGGTTGATCTCGATCACCGCTTCGGACCGGTACAGCGGCGTCGTCAGCAGCGTGAAGATCACACCGCCGGCTATTCCGGCCGCAACGGCGCCAAGGAGCAGCCAGCGCCACGTCCAGGCGATCCGCCACAGCGCGGCCAGGTTCAGATCCGAGCCCTCGGTCCGGTTGAGGCCGAGCAGCGCGTCCTGGTTGCGGGGCTGCTGCGTTAGCGGCCAGACCGCCGCCACACCCCGGGGCTCCAGATCGTTCTTACCCATTGCTACTATATGTCCCCAGAACTTCTGCGTCGGCGATGATTAAAAGGGCCGGAAAAGGGCGACGACCGGCAGCGTGGCGAGAAGATCGCGGAACACCGATTGCGAGCCCGATCCGTCGACCACGACGATGTCGCCGCTGAACACTTGCGGATCCGCTGCTTCACCGCGGCGAATCATGGTGAGGTCGAACGCTGCCGCCATCCGCTTGCCTTCGACGGTGCGGAAAATCGCCACGCGCTTGGGATTGGCGTCCTTATCGACGCCCCGCGCCAGCGCGACGGCCTTGAGCAGCGTGAGGTCGCCCGTCGCAGGATATGCGCCGGGCAGTTTGACCGACCCGTCGATCGTCACGACGCGTGCCGCGGCCTCCTTGACCACGACAGTCACGTCCGGATCGCGCAAATAGCGCTCGTTCAACTTGGCGACGACGGTCTGCTTGATCTCCGCGGTCGTGTGCCCGGCCACGGGAACCGCGCCGATCAGCGGGATCGCGATATTGCCGACCGGATCGACCTGATAGTCCCGCGAAAGCTCTTCCACGCGGAACACGATGATCGAAAGCGTGTCGCCTGCAGAGAGGCGATAATCGGCGCCCGTCGACATCTTGGGCTGATCGGGAGGGCCGAAATCGGCGACGTCATAGGGCACGGGCCCGCCGCGGGTGTTGCACCCCGCCAGCAGCGCACTGAAAAGCACGCATGCAATCATCGCGACCGGTTTGGCTGCTCGAACGCTCATGAAATTGAATGCTCCATCGACCGTGGTCGCCCGCCTCGCGGGATGTTCATTTCCCCCGCCCATAGGACCGAATCCTATTCACGCGCAAGGGGTGCAAACTAGCTGCCACAGCGCTCACAAATCATTCGACGCGGGATGGCGCCAGTGGCGCTGAAATCGCGCTATGCCGAAATATTGTCACCCGAAGTGCCAAGATATGTCTTCTCGGCAGCATCGATAACGAGGCATGTGAGCACGCCCGTTCGGTAAGCGCCGGTATCGATCGCGATTCTATTTCTACGCTCGACAATCTTTTCTACGATCGTGTGGCCATGAACGACGACAAAGCCATGATCGATGGAATCGCTCAGAAACGGCTCGCGAATCCATCGGAGGTCGCGGCGGCTCTGATCTTCAAGCGCAACCCCGGGACGTATTCCGGCGTGCACGAATAGGTAGTCGCCAAAACGAAACGTATCGGAAAGCTCGTTCAGAAACTTCAGATGATCTGACGGGATCGCGCCGCGAAGAGTTTCAAGCGCATCCTGCTCTTCCAAAGTCGTCAGCCGATCGGGGGACAACCCATAGCTCCGGACGCATTCGCGGCCGCCATATTCCAGCCAGTTGTCGAGAATTCCGGTTTCGCCGTTGAGGACGCGGAGGAAGAATTCCTCGTGGTTGCCGGCGAGGAAAACCATTCGGCTGCCGCGGCCACGATAGTTTCGCAGGAATTCGATGACAGCGGCCGAGTCCGGTCCGCGATCGATGAAGTCGCCGAGGAAGATGATGTAGTTGCGATCAACCGGGCGCGCTGCCAGATCGGCTTCGATTTTCGCAGTCAGTTCGCGGAGCAGGTCGAGGCGCCCGTGGATGTCGCCGATCGCGTAGGCCCGTGCGCCGGCGGGTCCGGACGGGGCGGGGGGTCCGCCAAGCGCAGACACAAATTTCCCCCACAAACTCATGCTTCTGACAATTCCAAATCGACCTATTCCGCGTCCATCTGCCAATGTGCGCAATCCCCGGCAAGTCAATAACGCCGAGAGTGTGGATTGGGCTGCCATCCCGAGATCGGCGACCTTGGGGACGGAGGACGCTCCGGCTTTGGCCGATCAAGGCGACCGTAGGAAATCGCGTTGCCGGACGTGTCAGAAGGCCGGGCGGCTGCAATGCAGCGTCCCGATGCGCGGGGAAGTCGACGTTCCCGCGTCGGGCAAAAAAAATGGCGGCCGTTAGGCCGCCATCCAAAACTCAAATACCGAAGGCTTACGGGCTTTCGGGATCGTCATCGTTGTTGGCGAGTGCAACTGCGCCGCCGATGATGGCGACGGTCGCAAGGACACCGATGATCACGGCCGGCGCCAGCTCGCTGTCATTCTCGCTCACCGTAGCGGCGCGCGAAAGCGAAAGCTTGGAGGCCGGAGCCGCCACAACCGGGGTAGCTGCCATCGTAATGACTGCAGCCGCCGTAAGAAGCTTAGACAACATTATTTTACTCCCTCTTCGAGCTCCGGTGCTCTCGTCAGGCGACCCTATGACATAGGAGTCCGCCCACGGCAACACCTCAAAATTCAAGCTCACGACAACTTAGCGTTGCCGTTGCTCGAACGCAACACTGGTCCGGTATATCCGAACTCTTTGCTCACAACGTGGACCCGTGCTGCGAGCGCACGCATTTTCATAACGCGCTGCAGCATTAGTGCCAAGGGGTTAATGGACGGTAGTCCCATGCGGTTCGGGCCACAAGGACCACGCGCAGACGATTGTCGTCCCATCCTGCCACATTGTGAATGCCCGGCGGGCGTGGCTAAAGAAGCCATGGTTCGATTTCTCCGGCGCGCGATTCGATATTGTCGGGGATTCGCAGGCGTAGCGGCGAGTATCCCGCTGTTTTTCGGTTCGATTGCCGCACGGGCGGAGGCGAATCAGAGCGCCGAGGTTTTCGAGGCGGTTCGGAAGGCGGACCTCGATCTCGCCCTGATCGGCTGGCGGCTGGCAGTCGCCAATGCGCCGCTATGCGACCGTTTGGAGCCCGGAATCGGCTTTCAGCTCCATACGCTCGACCAATTCGACCAGGCATCGCGCGACGCGGCGCGGGCGCATTTCCAGTTCGCGACGCCGGTGGGGATCGAAGGCGTGCTCCCCGGCAGCCCGGCCGAGCAGGCGGGATTGCGCGCAGACGATTCGCTGGTTCGCGTCGGTTCGGTCGATATCGCGGCGATCCAGGGGAAGAGCGGCACGACCCAGCGACTCGTCGCCGCCCAATTGGCTATCGCGGGCTTGCCCCAGGGCCAGCCGATCGAAGTCCAAGCGATTCGCGCGGGATCACCGGTCACGCTGACCATCCGGCCGGTTCCGGCATGCCGTACCCGGTTCGAGCTAAGGCTCGCGCAAAACTATAGCGCCTCCGCCGACGGCACGATGGTCCAGGTCAGCTCGAAGTTCCTCGAAGCCTATACCGGCGAGCAGGTCGCGGCCGCCGTGGCGCACGAATTTTCACACAACATCCTGCGTCACCGCGAGCGGCTGGAGGCGCGCGGCGTGGATTTCGGAATGCTCTCAGGGTTCGGCGCCAACGTGAAGTATTTTCGGGAGACCGAGATTCGCGCCGATCTTCTGTCGGTCTATCTCTTGGCGAACGCGGGTTACTCTCCGGGTGCGTCGATCGCATTCTGGCGCAGCTTCGGGCCAAGCAAGGCGGGGGGCATCTTCCGCAGTCGATCCCATCCGCACTGGCGCGACCGGGTGGCGACGCTCGAAGCCGAGATCGCCAAACTCGAGACGTTGCCGGCGCGTCCGGTCATTCCGTCCTGGCTGGCCGAGCGCGACCAGCCGCTGACCGGCGACTGGCAGTCGCTTCTCATCCGCAATCGTTGAGGTGAAGGCTCAGCTCGCGAGTCGCAGCGCTTCGCTACGGCCAGGCGCGGGCTGATCGGGCCATATGCCGCGCGTATCATAGACCTGCTTTTCGGCGCGCTCGTCGAGCGGGATCGAGCGGAACACGTCGTGATCGACCAGCACCACGAAGCTGGCACAGGTTTCGATCGCCGAATCGACATCGATGAGCGTCGCGCCGGTGCCGTCGAAGCATGCGGGCAGGGCATCGGCATAGGGCTCGACGATCTGTACGCGCTCGCCGAACCGATTCGCGAGCGCAACTGCGATCTTGAGCGCCGGGCTCTCGCGGAAATCGTCGATATTGGCCTTGAAGGCGAGGCCCAGACAAGCGACCCGCGCCGCGGGGTCGGCCTCGACCATCGCTGATGCCTGGGCGATGACATGATCGACCTTGCCGTCGTTCACTTCGCGGGCGGTGCGGATCAGCGGGGTCTGCTCGGGCGCGGCGCTGACCAGGAACCACGGGTCCACCGCGATACAATGCCCGCCGACGCCTGGGCCCGGCGACAGGATGTTGACGCGCGGATGGCGGTTGGCGAGCCGGATGACTTCCCACACATCGACGCCCATGTGATCGGCGACCAGCGACAGCTCGTTGGCAAAGGCGATGTTGACGTCGCGGAACGCGTTCTCGGCGAGTTTGGTCATCTCGGCCGCCTTGGCAGTGGTGGTGACGCAGGCGCCGCGGACGAATCGGCGATAGAATTGCAGTGCCTTGCGTGCGCAGCGTGGGGTGATGCCGCCGATGACGCGGTCATTGTCGATCAGCTCGACGAGGATGCGGCCGGGCAGCACCCGCTCGGGGCAATAGGCGATGGCGACGTCCGCGCTGCCAGTGCAGTGGCCGGGGATCTTCAGATCGGGTCTGAGCTGTGCGAGCAGCGCGGCGACCTTCTCGGTAGTGCCAACGGGCGAAGTCGATTCGAGGATGACGACGTCGCCGGCCTTGAGCACCACCGCGACGGTGGTCGCGGCCTTGAGGACATAGCCGATGTCGGGCGCATGATTCTCACGGAACGGCGTCGGCACGGCAATGACGAACACATCCGAAGGTTCGATATGCAGCGAGGCGCGCAGATTGCCGCGTGCCACCACGCCCGAGACGAGGCCGTCGAGGTCGATCTCCTCGATATGGACCTTGCCCGAATTGACGGTCTCGACGACGTGCTCATGGACGTCGACGCCCAGCACCCGGGCGCCGGTGCGCGCGATCACCGCGGCGGTGGGAAGGCCGATATAGCCGAGGCCGAGAACGGCGACCTTGAGCTCAGAGTCCGAAACCATGTGCGACGATCCCTGCAATCCGCTCTGCTGCATGGCCGTCGCCGAACGGATTGTGGGCGCGTGCCATGGCAGAATAGGCATGGGGTACGTCGAGGAGGGTTGAGATTTCGGAAACGATCCGGTCGGGATCGGTGCCGACCAGCTTTGCGGTGCCAGCCGCGACGCCTTCGGGGCGCTCCGTAGTCTCGCGCATCACCAGCACCGGCTTGCCGAGGGCGGGGGCTTCTTCCTGCACGCCGCCCGAATCGCTGAGGACGATTTCAGCCATGCCCAGCGCGCGGATGAAATGGGGGTAATCGAGCGGGTCGATGCGGCAGATGTTGGGCCGGTCGCCGAGCACGCGGTCCATCACCGACACGACATTGGGATTGGGGTGCATCGGGAAGAGCACCGCAGTGTCGGACCGGTCGGCGATCCGGGCGATCGCGCCGGCGATCCCGGCCATGCCATCGCCGAAATTCTCGCGGCGATGCGTTGTGACGAGTATCAGCCGCTTGCCGGCGAACCGCTCGGCAATCGGGTCGAGGCCCGCGGCGAGCGACGTATCCGCGGCGATCCGCTCCCGGGTGGCGTGGAGCGCATCGATCACCGTGTTGCCAGTGACGTGGATCGTCGCAGTATCGATATTCTCGCGGCGCAGCGCATCGGCAGCGGTCTCGGTAGGGGCGAAATGCTGGTCGGCGATCGGGGCGACGATGCGGCGGTTCACTTCCTCCGGCCAGGGCTGGTAGATGTCGCCGGAGCGCAGCCCGGCCTCGACATGGCCGACCGGCACCTTCCGGTAATAGGCCGCGAGCGCTCCGACCATCGCGGTGGCCGTATCGCCCTGGACCAGGACCCGATCGGGCTTCTCGGCATCGAGCACCCTGCCGAGCCCGGTGAGCAGCCGCGCCGTGAGTTCATCGAGCGACTGGCCCGGCGTCATCACGTCGAGATCGACGTCAGGAACGATCCCTGCGATTGCCAGCACCTGATCGAGCAGCCCGCGATGCTGTGCGGTGACGCAGGTACGAACCTGGAGCCCGCCATGCGCCTGAAGCGCCTGGACGACCGGGAAAAGCTTAATCGCTTCGGGACGGGTGCCGAACACGATGAGGACCTTGGGTGCAGACATGGCGCACTGCTTAGCGCCCGAGGCTTAAGACCGATATAAGCGCGCGGGCCGATGCTTGATCGGGCCTTTTGGAACGGGCAAGGCCGCGGCCGAGGAGAGTTTCATGATCAAGCCCCTGCGTAAGGCCGTATTCCCCGTCGGTGGCCTTGGCACCCGCTTCCTGCCCGCAACCAAGGCGATGCCCAAGGAAATGCTGCCGGTCGTGGATCGGCCGCTGATCCAGTACGCCGTCGATGAAGCAATCGAGGCCGGGATCGAGCAGATGATCTTCGTCACCGGCCGCGGCAAGAGTGCGATCGAGGACCATTTCGACATCGCATATGAGCTCGAGAAGACGATGTCGTTGCGGGGCAAGTCGCTCGACGTGCTCGACGCGACGCGGTTGAAGCCGGGCGCAGTCGCCTATGTCCGCCAGCAGGAGCCGATGGGCCTCGGCCACGCCGTGTGGTGTGCCCGCGACATCGTCGGCGACGAGCCCTTCGCGGTGCTGCTTGCCGATGATTTCATGGTCGGGAAACCCGGCTGTCTCAGGCAGATGGTCGACGCGTATAACAGGGTCGGCGGAAACCTGATCTGTGCCGAGGAGGTCCCCGACGACCAGACGCATCGCTATGGCATCATCACGCCCGGCGGGCGCGACGGGGCGCTGACCGAAGTCAAAGGGTTGGTCGAAAAACCGGCAGCCGGCACCGCGCCGTCGAACCTGTCGGTGATCGGGCGCTATATCCTCCAGCCCGAAGTGATGGGCGTGCTGGAGAGTCAGGAAAAGGGCGCAGGAGGCGAGATCCAGCTGACCGACGCGATGTCGCGGATGATCGGCGACCAGCCCTTCCATGGAGTGACCTTTGCCGGGACGCGCTATGATTGCGGCGACAAGGCCGGGTTCATCCAGGCGAACATCGCGGTGGCGCTGGAGCGGGCGGACATCGGGCCGGCGGTGCGGGCGTTCATCGCAACGCGCTGAGGCGGCGAAGTTGACGAAGTTGACTATTTCGCGCGAGTGGCGACGGTCAACCAGCGCTAAACGCGGGTCGTGCGTACGCCGTTCGGCGATAGTGGGCACACGCGCAAAGTAGACGATGCAAAGAGCGGCCGGGGGCACCGGCCGCTCAAGCTAAGCAGACCAAATCCTACATTGGAACATGGTTCAGCCAGGCTGCTCGACCTGGTCGAGATAGGCGCCATAGCCCTGCGCCTCCATCTCGGCGCGCGGCACGAAGCGCAGTGACGCCGAATTGATGCAATAGCGCAGGCCGCCGCGATCGCGCGGGCCATCGTCGAAGACATGGCCGAGATGGCTGTCGCCGTTGGCCGAGCGGACTTCGGTGCGGACCATGCCGTGGGTGACGTCGCGCAGTTCGGCGACGTTGGCGGGCTCGATCGGCTTGGTGAAGCTCGGCCAGCCGCAGCCCGACTCATATTTGTCGGCCGAGGCGAACAGCGGCTCGCCCGAGACGATATCGACGTAGATGCCCGGCTCCTTGTTGTTCAGGTATTTGCCGGTGCCGGGACGTTCGGTGCCGCTTTTCTGCGTCACGAAGAATTCCTCGGGCGAAAGGGCGGCGAGCGCTTCGTCGGTCTTGCGATATTGGGTCATGCGGATCTCCGTTTCGCGCAGCTATGTGGGGATGCCGGGCCGCGGGTTCCACAGGCGCGTCGCGATCGGCTATCGGCACGGGCATGGCGAAGAAGAAACGCATCCTCACCGCGACCTTGTCGGACGGCTACGTCAAGACGATCGGGCCGACCGCGGCGCCGTTCACGCATTACTGGCGCATCGTCGCGCATCTGGGCGGCGGGAAGACCGAGGTGTTCTGGGGGCACGCCAAATCGCTGCGCGAGGCGACAGGCAAGAAGGCCGCCACCGCCGACGCGGCGAAACAGCGCGGCTGGGAGCGCTATGATTTCGAGATCGTCGAGCTGGTCGAAACGCCCGGCTGAGGATCGGGCCGGGCTTTCAGGTCAGGCCTTATAATGCTCCAGATACCAATCGACGAAGCGCGCGACGCCGTCGGATGGCGTAGTCGAGGGCGCATAGCCGGTGAGGCGCTTGAGCAGCGCGGAGGAGGCTTCGGTAGCGGGAACGTCGCCCTGCTGCATTGGGAGGAGGTTCTTGATTGCCCTCCTGTTCAATGCGGATTCGAGCGCGCCGATATAGTCCATCAGCGGAGTCGGCTGGCCGTTGCCGATGTTGACGCTGCGGAACGGCGCGACCGGGGACAGGCTGTCACCCTCGACCGGCTCGCGGCCGGGGATCGCATCGGTGAGGCGGACGATCGATTCGGCGAGATCGTCGATGTACGTGAAGTCGCGCACCATGTTGCCGTTGTTGTAGACGTCGATCGGTTCGCCCGCGAGGATCGCCTTGGTGAACTTGAACAGCGCCATGTCGGGGCGTCCCCACGGGCCATAGACCGTGAAGAAGCGGAAAAAGGTCATCGGCGTGCCGAACAAGTGGCTGTAGCTGTGGCCCATCAGCTCGGTCGCGCCCTTGGTCGCGGCATAGAGGCTCAGCGGGGTCTGGGTGCGCTGGGTTTCCTCGAACGGCATCTGGGTGTTGGCGCCGTAGACCGAGCTGGTCGAAGCGGCGAGCAGGTGCTTGACCGGATTGTGCCGTGCGAGTTCGAGGATGTTGTGGGTGCCGACCAGGTTGGTGCTGATATAGCTGGCGGGCTCGTCGATCGAATAGCGCACGCCGGCCTGCGCGGCGAGATGGATCACCGTGTCGGGCTTGAAGTCGGTCCAGGCCGCGCCGAGCGCATCCTGGTCCTCGATCGACACGCGAGCGAGCGAATAGTCGGCGTGATTGCCGAGGATGTCGGTGCGCGCTTCCTTGAGCGCGACATCGTAATAGGCCGAGAAATTGTCGACGCCGAGCACCGTGGCGCCCTGCTGGAGCAGCTTGCTGCAGGTGTGGAAACCGATGAATCCCGCCGAGCCCGTGACCAGAACCCGCTTGCCGTTGCTCGCCATATCGCTCCTGTCCGATCGTGCCCGATGCAGGGCGGTAACGGAGAAAGGCTACCAGCGGCTCAGCATCGGCATGTCAAGACGAACCGGTCCGCCACGGACTCGCACCATGGTTAAACATGCGCTAAGATATCGCCTCGACTGAGGGAGTAGCGGCCGTGGAAGAGCCGGAGAGGATTGGGGATCTGGTGGACGATTATGTCCGCGAGCCCGACACAGTACCGACCGAGCAATTCGCCGATGAGCCCAAGGCTTATGCCTTTGACGGCTGGTCGATGGTGCCGCTCGAAACGGCCTGAAGACCGCCACATGCGGGGCAGCCGGGATCCTTTGGCAGGATCAGGCTGCGGAAGCGCAGTGACAGCGCATCGACGAGCAGCAGCTTGCCCGCACTGTCCTCGCCGAACGGCGCGCAGGCGCGGATGGCTTCGAGTGCGGCGAGGCTTCCCATCACTCCAGTGAGCGCGCCGAGCACGCCCTGTTCGGCGCAGGTAGCCTCTGGGCGTTCGGGATCGGCGCCAACGAAGCAGCGATAGCAGGGCTTGCCGCTTTCCCAGCCGCGGAAGGTGCCGAGCTGGCCTTCGAATTCCGCCACTGCCGCCGAGACGAGCGGAATGCGCGCGGCGAGCGCGGCGTCGGCGACCCCGAGGCGCGTGGCGAAATTGTCCGACCCATCGAGGATCGCGTCGGGCTGGAGATCGTGCAGCAACGGTGCGGCATTGGCCGGGCCGATGCGCTCGCCGATCGCTTCGAAGCGGACATCGGGGTTGAGCCGGGCGACCGCCTGCGCCGCTGCATCTACCTTGGGCATGCCGATCTGGTCGGTGCCGTAGAGCGTCTGGCGCTGGAGATTCGACAGCGCGACATCGTCATCGTCGATCACGCTGATCCGCCCGACACCCGCGGCGGCGAGATACTGGATCGCCGGCGAGCCGATCCCGCCTGCGCCGATCAGCAGGACGTGGCTGGCGAGCAGCCTGGCCTGGCCCGACCCGCCGACTTCGCGCAGCACGATGTGCCGGGCATAGCGGTCGAGCTGGGCGTCGCTGAGGCTCATCGCGTTCCGGTGGAGCCGAAACCGCCGGCGCCGCGCGCGGTCTCGTCGAGCGTCTCGACTTCGGCGAGTTCGGCGCGCTGGACGGGGGCGGGGACGAGCTGGGCGATGCGGTCGCCACGGGCGATCGGGAAAGGCGTGTCGCCGAGATTGGCGAGGATCACCTTCACTTCGCCGCGATAGTCGCTGTCGATCGTGCCGGGGGTGTTGAGGCAAGTCACGCCATGCTTGAGCGCGAGGCCCGAACGCGGCCGGACCTGGACCTCATAGCCCTCGGGAATCGCCATCGCGAAGCCGGTGGCGACGGCGTGGCGCGCGCCGGGGGCAAGGGTCAGATCCTCCGCCGCGACGACGTCCATGCCCGCGGCACCCTGCGTGGCGTAAGCGGGGAGGGGGAGATCCTCGCCATGTGGGAGGCGCTGGATCTGGATGCGGATCGGGGAGAGCATTTCAGCCTTTCGGGGGAGAGGAATTGCGGAGCGCGTCGGCGATGCGCCCGGCCAGGCGGCGAGCGACCTCCGGCTTGGGCAGGCGCTCCCAGCTCTCGACGCCGTCGGCGGTGACGAGGTGGACGGTGTTGGCGTCGCCGCCCATCACGTCTCCCGACACGTCATTGGCGACGATCCAGTCGGCGCCCTTGCGAATGCGCTTGGCAGTAGCGTGATCGAGGACGCGCTCGGTCTCGGCGGCGAAGCCGACCACCAGCGCCGGGCGGTGCGGGCTGTGGGCGAGCAGCGCGAGGATGTCGGGGTTTTCAGAAAGTTGGAGCGACGGCGGCGCTTCGCCCTTTTTGAGCTTCTGCGCGGCGGCTTCGGCACGCCAGTCGCCGACCGCGGCGACCATTACCGCGGCATCGGCGGGGAGCGCGGATGCGACGGCGTTGGCCATGTCCTGCGCGGTTTCGACATCGATTCGCGTGACGCCGGCGGGCGTGGGCAGCGTGACCGGGCCGCTGACCAGCGTGACGCGCGCACCCAAACCGGCAAGCGCCTCGGCAAGGGCATAGCCCTGGCGGCCCGAGGAGCGGTTGGCGATGTAGCGGACCGGGTCGATCGGCTCGTGAGTGGGGCCTGCGGTGACGAGGATGTGTCGGCCGCTCAATCCGCCCGTTTGCGTTTCGACAGGCTCAGCGCGAACGGATGCGGAGAGCGCGCCCTGGATCGCCGCGAGGATCGCTTCGGGCTCGGGCAGGCGGCCGGGGCCGTATTCGCCGCAGGCCATCGGGCCTTCGTCGGGCTCGAGCACTGTCACGCCGTCGGCGCGCAGCCGGGCGACGTTGCGGCGCGTGGCGGCGTGGCCCCACATCCGGACGTTCATCGCCGGCGCGGCGAGGACGGGCTTGTCGGTGGCGAGGAGCAACGTGGTCGCGAGATCGTCGGCGAGGCCGGCGGCCATCTTGGCGAGGAGATCGGCAGTGGCGGGGGCGACGACGACGAGGTCGGCTTCGCGGCTGAGCTGGATATGCCCCATCTCGGCCTCGTCCTTGAGATCCCAGAGCGTCGTATAGACCTGGTTCTCCGACAGCGCGGCGAGCGTCATCGGCGTGACGAAATGGCTGCCGCCTTCGGTGAGGACGACTTTCACGCCGATCCCGGCCTTGCGGCACAGCCGGACCAGCTCGCAGGCCTTGTACGCGGCGATGCCGCCGCCGACGATCAGCAGGATGCGCTTCATCGGGCTACCCTTGTCACGGTGATGCGGCGCCTGTCGAGGTTCGGACGGAGCAGGTCGCGCAGGCCATCGGGCACGAAGACGAGCCCGGCGAGGAACACCGGCGCCACCATCAGCGCCCAGTAGAAGGTGTCGCTGCGCGCGAAGATGCCGATCAGCGCGGCATAGGCGGCGAGCAGCGCGACCATGCGCAGGCCCAGCGGATCGTCCCACGCCGCCCAGCCGAACAGCGCCAGCCCGACGATCATCGCCGCCGCGGCGACCGGCAGGAGCTGGAGCGCGGTGGCGAGGCTCAGCGCCTTCACGAAGAAGCCGAAGCCGAGCAGCCCGCTCCAGCCCGGCGATGCGGCGTCGAGCGGGCCCGTCATCCCGCTGACGGCATGGGCATGCGCGGCGAGCGCAGCGGCGAACAGGACAAGCGCAGTGAGCCAGCCCAGCGCCTCGCGCCGCGCGCCTTCGCGCCACGCCATCGCCAGCATGACCAGCACATAGAGCGCGGCGGTCTCGCGGATCAGCATCGCGACGAGCCCGAACGCCACCGATTCCATCCAGCGGCCGGGCCGGCGCAGCCCGAGCGAGAGGGCAATCAGCAGCCCCGCCCAGATCTCGTGGAAGGCGACGAGCTCGGCCTGAAGAAAGGCGAGCATCGAGCCGATCAGCAGCAGCAAGGCAGCGAGGCGCGGCAGCGCGCGGGGCAGCACGTCGCCGAGGCGCAGTCCCCAGACCATGCCGACATAGGCGGCGAGCAGATAGAGCAATGCCGCAGGGCCCCAGGGCGGCAGCGCGGCCTGCACCACGGCGAGCGAGGGCATCCGCACCGTGAGGAAGGGGCGTAGCGGGTAGCCGCCGGCGCGCAGCGCATCGGTGGCGACGGTGTAATAGTCGCCGCCGCCCTTCACCCCCGCGACGATCTTTTCATAGACCATCAGATCGGTCTGGTCGGACTGGCTGGTGGCGGGACCGGTGGCGACGGCGGCCGGATCGGGCACGGCGAGCACGGTCAGGCAGGCGAGCAGCAGCAGCGCGAGCCCGGCGAGCACGACCCGCCCGCGCGTCTTGCCGATCCCGGCGAAACGGCTGGGGGCGGAGAGCCATAGGGACGGGGAACGCGCCATGCAGGCGGGGAACTACACGCGCGGCGGCTTCGGTGTCGAGGGGCGTGCCGCGTCGTCACGGCCATTGTGGCTATCGCACGGGCCCCCTAGAGACGCATGCGATGCCCAACCGATCGCTCGAAAAGCTCCAGCCGAGTTTTGCCCGCCGCGTGATCGCGCTCGTCGCGATCGGCTTCCTCGCTTTGATCGGCGCGGGGATCGCGACCGCCTGGGTGCAGATGCGCAATCAGGACAATGCCCGCTGGGTCGAACATACGCTCGACCTGGAATCGCGGCTCGGCGCCTTTGCCAGCGCGAACGAGCGCACCGAGACGGCGCGACGCGGCGTGCTGCTCGGCGGTGGTCCGCTGTTCCGCCAGCGCATGCAGGAGTCGGCGGACGTCGCGGCGGCGGCGCTGCGCGATATCGACGGGCGGACGCGCGACAATCCGCTACAGCAGCAACGCGTGCGTGCGCTGGAGACGTTGCTCGCCAAGCAGCAAATCTATCGCCAGCCGGCGATGCTGGAAGGCGCACCCGCGATCCGCGCGGGCAAGCTGGAGGATGATCCTGCGATCCTGCTGATCCGGCAGATCCGGACGACATCCGAGGCGATGGGCGCCACCGAGCGCCAGTTGCTGGCCGACCGGCAGGCCGACCAGGCCTATTCGCAGCGCGTCTTCTATCTGATCCTTGCGCTGGCGGGCGCGCTGGTGATCCTGGTCGCGGCGCTGACCTTGTCGCTGATGCTGCGCTACACTCGCGATCTCGCCGCCTCGCGCGTCGAGCTGCGCCGGCTCAACGAGGGGCTGGAGGAGATGGTCGACGAGCGGACGTCCGAGCTGCAGCGCGCCAACGAGGAGATCCAGCGCTTCGCCTATATCGTCTCGCACGATCTGCGTTCGCCGCTGGTCAACGTGATGGGGTTCACCGCCGAGCTGGACGCGGCACGCAAGACGGTGTCGACTTATCTCGACAAGGTCGAGGAACGCGCGCCCGAGCTGGTCGAGGAACCGGTGCGGCTGGCGGTGCGCGAGGACCTTCCCGAGGCGATCGGATTCATCCGCACCTCGACACAGAAGATGGACCGGCTGATCAACGCGATCCTGCGGCTGTCTCGCGAGGGGCGGCGCACGCTGGCGATCGAACCGATCGATACCAACGGGCTGGTGCAATCGATCATCGACAGCCTGCAGCACCGGGTTAGCGATGCCGGGGCCGAGGTTCGCGCCGATCCGCTGCCCAAGATCGAGAGCGACCGACTGGCCGTCGAGCAGATCCTGTCGAACCTGATCGAGAATGCCGTCAAATATCTCCAGCCCGGCCGGCCGGGGCTGATCCAGGTGCGCGGCCATGTCGAGCGCGAGCGCGTCATCCTGGAAGTCACCGACAATGGCCGCGGCGTCGATCCGCGCGATCACGAGCGCATCTTCGACCTGTTCCGCCGATCGGGCATGCAGGACCAGCCCGGCGAGGGCATCGGCCTGGCCCATGTCCGCGCGCTCGCCTATCGGCTGGGCGGCCTCATCGAAGTACGATCAGAGCTTGACCGCGGCTCCACCTTCAGGCTTTCGATGCCGCGGGTCTTGAGACCGGGGGACTTAAAATGACGAATCATCAACCCGTTAACATCGTGATGATCGAGGACGACGAGGGCCATGCCCGTCTGATCGAGAAGAACATCCGTCGCGCGGGCATCTCGAACCTCATCCGCCATTTCACCGACGGCACCTCGGCGCTGAACTATCTGTACGATTCGCCCGAGGGGCCCGCGCAGAACGGCCCGGCGCTGATCCTGCTCGATCTCAACCTTCCCGACATGAGCGGCACCGACATCCTGGCGCGCATCAAGAAGGAAGGCAGCCCGCTCAAGCGGACGCCGGTGGTGGTGCTGACCACGACCGACGACAAGGTCGAGATCGAGCGCTGCTATGACCTGGGCTGCAACGTCTACATCACCAAGCCGGTGAACTACGAGAATTTCGCCGACGCGATCCGTCAGCTCGGCCTGTTCCTGTCGGTAATCCAGGTGCCCGACGTCGCGGAGGCCGATTGACCACGGCATCCGCCCATATCCTGTATGTTGACGATGACGAGGGGCTGAGGCGGCTGGCCCAGCGCGCGCTGACTCGCCGCGGCTTTGCTGTGAGCCTTGCCGCGAGCGGTGCCGAGGGCGTCGAGATGGTGCGCGCCGGCAGCTACGACCTGGTCGCGATCGATCATTATATGCCCGGGCAGGACGGGCTGGCGACGCTCAACCTGCTGCACGCGCTGCCCAATTGTCCGCCGGTGGTGTATGTCACCGGATCGGACGAGACGCGGATCGCGGTCGCGGCGCTGAAGGCCGGCGCGGTCGATTATGTCGTCAAATCGGTGGGCGACGATTTCTTCGACCTGCTGGCGAGCAGCTTCCACCAGGCGCTCGACAAGGTGCGGCTGCGTAGCGCCAAGGAAGCCGTGGAAGAGGAATTGCGCGCCAGCAACGCGCGGCTCGAAGCGCTGCTCGGCGAAGTCAATCACCGCGTCTCGAACAGCCTCCAGCTGGTCTCGGCGTTCGTCCATATGCAGGCTTCGGTCCTCTCCGACACGGTTGCGAAGGGCGCGCTGCTCGAGACCCAACAGCGTATCCAGGCGATCGCGCAGGTGCACCGCCGGCTCTACACCTCGGGCGATGTCGAGTTCGTCTCGATGGACGATTATCTGCGCGCGCTGGTCGCCGAGCTCGAACAAACCTGGTCGACGCCGGCATCGCCGCGGACGCTGCGACTGACGGCCGAGCCGATCAAGCTCAAGACCGACCGCGCGGTATCGCTGGGCGTGATCGTCAACGAGCTCGTCACCAACGCCTGCAAATACGCGTATGGGCCCGCGAGCAGCGGCGAAGTGCGCATCCATCTGTCGCACGCGTCGGACGCGCATTTCCATCTGAGCGTCGAGGACGACGGGATCGGCATGCCCAAGGACGGCCGCATCCAGGGCACCGGGCTCGGCACCAAGCTGGTGCGCGCGATGGCGAGCAGCCTCCAGGCCAAGATCGAGTTCGATCCCGCGCATGCCGGGGTCCGTACGACGCTGCGCGTGCCGTACTGAGCTCCTTGCCTTCCCTGCACGGGAGGGAGTTTAGAGAAACGCCATCCACATCGCCGCCGCGCTCGCCGCCGCGGCCAGCACCGCCACCGCGGCATAGCGCCAGCCGCCGCCGACGCGGACGACTTCGATCTCGCGCAGCGGCGGGGTAGGGGGCGCACCGCCGGGTGTAGGATAGCGCAGCTCGATGTTGCGGATCAGCTGGGGCAGGCGCGCCAGCGTGCGCAGGTCGGTGATGATCCGGTCGGCGACCGCGGCCTCTGGACCGAGCTCGGTGCGGATCCATTCGCCGACGAACGGGCCGGAAGTCTCCCAGAGATTGATCTCGGGATCGAGACCGCGCGCGACGCCTTCGACCATCACCATCGTCTTCTGGAGGAGAAGCAGATGGGGTTGCGTCTGCATGTCGAAGTCGCGGGTGATGTTGAACAGCCCGTCGAGCATCGCGCCGACGCTCATGTCCTTGACCGGCTGGCCGCGCATCGGCTCGCCGACGGCGCGCAGGGCGGTGGCGAACTCGGCGACATTGTGGTGCGCGGGGACATAGCCCGCCTCGAAATGGATTTCCGCCACGCGCTTGTAGTTGCCGGTGATCAGGCCGTAGAGGATTTCCGCCAGCCACACCCGCGCACGGCGGTCGATCCGGCCCATGATGCCGAAATCGATCGCGGCGATGCGGCCGTCGGGGAGCGCGAAGAGATTCCCCTGATGCATATCGGCGTGGAAGAAGCCCTCGGCGATCGCCTGACGCAGGAAGGCGCGGATCAGCTTTCCGGCGAGCGCAGTGGTATCGTGCCCCGCAGCGATCAGCGCGCCGCGGTCCGACAGCTTGATGCCGTCGAGCCATTCGAGGACGAGGACCTTGCCGGTGGTCCGCTGCCAGTCGATCTCGGGCACATAGAAATCGGGCTCGGCGGTCATGCCCTCGGCAAGCTCGGAGGCCGAGGCGGCTTCGCGGCGGAAATCGAGTTCGCGCGCGGTCCAGCGCTTGAAATGCTCGATGATCAGGCGGGGGCGCAGACGTGCAGCTTCGCCGCCCATGCCCTCGACCTGGGCCGCGGCCCATTCATAGGTCTCGATCGCGCGGGCAAATTCGGTCTCGATGCCGGGGCGGAGCACCTTGACTGCAACCTGGCGACCATCGGTGGTGACCGCGCGGTGGACCTGCGCGATCGAGGCGGCGCCGACCGGGGCTTCCTCGATGCTGGCGAAGAACGTCTCCAGCGGGCGGCCATAGGAGGCTTCGATCCGTTGGCGGATCACGGCGAACGGCAGGGGGGGAAGTGCATCCTGAAGACGCAGCAAGTCGTTCGCGGCTTCCTCGCCGACCAGATCGGGGCGGGTGGCTAAAGTCTGGCCGAGCTTGATCGCGGCGGGGCCGATCGCCTGGAAGGCGTCGGCATAGCGCGGCTGGGCGGGCACGCGCGCGCCGAAGCGGGCGAGACGAGCGATGCGGCGGACGGGCCTGGGCGTATTGGGATCGCGCTCGATCCCGCGCAGCGCGCCGTGACGCGCGAGGATGCGGCCCCATTTGAGCAGGCGCCAGAGGTGGACGGGCGAGGCGGTCACTATTCTAGCCCCTGCCCTTCAGGGGAGGGGGTTGGGGTAGGGCCCTTCAACGTGCGATGGGCTGGTGAGATGGACGGGCCACACCCCCAACCCCCTCCCCTGAAGGGGAGGAGCTTTAGCAGAAGAGAAGCCATCAAATCTTCCAGCCGCTATGGATCGCGACAAGCCCGCCGAGCAGCGGCTCGACCTTGGTCTGGGTGAAGCCGGCATCGCGGATCATTGCCTCGAATTCGGGCATCGGCGGGAAGCGGCGGATCGATTCGATCAGATAGCGATACGAATCGGCGTCGCCTGCGAGCAGCTGGCCGAGCTTGGGGACGAGGTGGTGCGAATAGGCGTCATAGACCTGGCCGAAGCCGGGCCATTCGGTGGTCGAGAATTCGAGCACGTAGAAGCGGCCGCCGCGCTTCAATACGCGGTGTGCCTCGCGGAGCGCCTTGGGGATGTCGGTGACGTTCCGGATGCCGAAGGCGATCGTATAGGCGTCGAAGAACTTGTCGGGCCATATCAGCGTCTCGGCGTTCGCCTCGCTCCACACCAGACCGTCGATGCCGCGCTCCGCGGCGCGCTCGACGCCGACCGCCAGCATCTCGGGATTGATGTCGGCGACGGTGATCTGCGCGCCCGAAGGCGCCATGCGGAAGGCGATGTCGCCGGTGCCGCCGGCCATGTCGAGGATATGCTCGCCGGCGCGTGGCTTCACGCGGCGGACGAACAAGTCCTTCCACAGCCGATGCAGCCCGCCCGACATCGCGTCGTTCATCAGGTCGTATTTGGCGGCGACGTTGGAGAAGACCTCGCGGACGCGGGCGGTCTTTTCCTCGGGGGCGACGTCTTCGTAGCCGAAGGAGACGGTGTCGGACATGGGTGCGCTCTAGCGGGGGCAGGGGAGCGCGGCTAGGGGTTTGCCATGCCAGAGCTTCCCGAAGTCGAGACGACCGTCCGTGGCCTCGCGCCGGTGCTGGAGGGTGCGCGGATCGAGCGCGTGACCTTGCGGCGCGGCGACCTGCGCCGGCCCTTCCCGCAGGACCTAGGCCAGCGGCTGACCGGCGCCACCGTCACGGGCCTCGGCCGGCGCGCCAAATACGGGCTGATCGAGACCGATCGCGGCGACACGATGGTGTTCCATCTCGGCATGTCGGGGCGGTGGCGGATCGACCCCGAGGAACTGGGCAAGCACGATCATTTCGTCATCGAGACCGCCAAGCATCGGCTGGCGCTCAACGACGCGCGGCGATTCGGTTCGATCGACCTGGTGCCGACCGAGGCGCTCGACGAATGGCCGGCGTTCAAGGCGCTGGGCCCCGAGCCGCTCGGCCCCAATTTCGACGCTGCGCATCTGGCCAGGGTGTTCAAGGACCGAATCGCGCCGGTGAAGGCGCTGCTGCTCGACCAGCGCGTGGTGGCGGGGCTGGGCAACATCTATGTGTGCGAGGCGCTGTTCCTCGCGCGAATCGCCCCGACCCGCGCGGCGGGGACGATCACCAGGGCGCGGCTGGCCAAGCTGGTCGATGCGGTTCGCGAAGTGCTGGAGGCGGCGATTCGCGCCGGCGGCTCGACGCTGCGGGATTATGCGCGGCCGGATGGCGAACTTGGCTATTTCGCCAAGGAATGGCGTGTATATGGCCGTGAAGGCGAGCCCTGCGCATGCGGTGGCCTCGTCGAACGACGCGTCGACAGCGGCCGATCGACCTTCTGGTGTCCGAGATGCCAGAAATGATTGACCCGAATCGCCCCAGACGTTAAGGGGCTCGCCTTTCCCGGCGTGGGCCCGTTCCCATGCCCCTCCAATTGAGCAGGAACGAGACGGCATGGCGAATACGCCGCAAGCGAAGAAGCGTATCCGGCGGAACGACCGCCGTGCGGAAATCAACGGTACGCGCGTCAGCCGTATCCGGACCTTCATCAAGAAGGTCGAGTCGGCGCTCGAATCGGGCGACAAGGTCGCGGCAACCGCCGCGCTCGCCGCTGCGCAGCCCGAGCTCGCGCGCGGCGTCGCCAAGGGCGTGCTCCACAAGAATACTGCCGGCCGCAAGTTCTCGCGCCTCAACAAGCGCGTCCAAGCGCTGGCATAATCGTCACATTTCCGTAA